>NZ_ANBD01000066.1 GCF_000341005.1 Nocardiopsis alkaliphila YIM 80379
GCGGCCTCGGTGATACCGGGCTCTTCTCGGTCGGCTCCCGTCTGGACCCGTTCGAAGCGGGACGGGAAGGGGAAACGGCGCTCCAGGAAGTCGGCGAGCATTCGGGACACCTCCTCCTGTCGCTCCGGTGGGGTGTCGAAGTCGTTCAGGCACAGGAAGTCGAGGGGGGCGTCGGAGCCCATTTCGGCCAATGCGATCAGATCCTCGTGGGCGTGGTCGGTGCCGATGTCCACGTAGCGGGTGCGGTAGTCCCCACGCACTCCTCGACCGGTGAACAGCGCGTAGTACTGGTGCAGGGTGGTGGCCGGGGCGATGTCCTGGGGGTGCCGGAAACGTGAACGCGCCGTGCGTTCGATGTCCTGGCGGTACCGTTCCTCCAGCTCTCGGTGGACCTGACGCAACTGTGGGAGGGGGGCGTGGCGGACCTTCTGGGTGATGGTCGCGCCGAAGTCCTCCAAAAGGAGTGCGCGGGCGTTCTTGCCCGCCCAGTTGGGGGCGACCTCCTCGGCGATCGGGTCCGCGACCCCGATCTGATGTCCGGAGAAGGGCACGCGTGCGATCCCGTTGGAGTGGAAGAAGTACTCCGCTCCGACCGGGGCGGCGAAGAAGACGTCGTCGTTGAGGTACAGGTACCGCTCCGAGAGTCCTGCGATGCGGTGCAGTTGGGTTTCGATCGCTCGTGAGCTGAACACCGGCAGCACGTTCGGATCGGCGAAGATGTCGCGATGATCGACCACGGTGATACCGGGGGCCTCGGTCTCCAGCCAAGAGGGCACCTGGGCATCGGTGACCAGGTAGACGTCGCGGACGAAGGGCGCGTACATCTGGAGCGAGCGCAGTGAGTAGCGCAGTTCCTCGTGGTCGGTGTAACGGGAGACGTTGGCGGCGTGAGAGGCGAGCTCGCCCGCCTCGTCCCGGTAACGGGCGCGTTTGGAGGCGTGTTCGGGGTCGGCGCCGTCGACCCACGTGTAGACCACGTCCACGGGGAATCCCACGTCCTCGGCGTGGCGGTGCGTGAAGGGTTCGAAGGTGGGCAGCGTCCGGTCCCGGACGGTGAGGGTGGCCGGTCTTCGGGCGTCCTCGGTCAGCACGTCGGCGATCCGGTTGGGGCGCGGGCCGAGCAGTGCGCCCTCCATGGCCTTCTCCGGGATCTTGACCCGCAGGCGGTCCAGTGCGTGTGGGGCCCGTTCCGAGGCCATGACCTTGGAGGCGTCCCGCCAGAATTCGATGTCGCAGCCGTACTCGAAGCCGCCGAACACGTCACCGTGTGCGGAGATCAGGAGTTCGGCGAAGCGGATGATCAGGCCGTTCTTGATGTCGTCGGGCAGGGCACCATCGACGTAGGCCGAGGTCTGTGCCGTACTCCCACCGGGTCCGGGTCTGATGGCGTACAGGGCGCTGTCGCCGTGGAGTTCACGCATGGCCTCCAACAGGGCCTTGCGTTGGGAGCGATGAACGCCCAGGACGTGGCGCAGGGACGAGCGGCCCGGAACGAGGAAGTGGTCGATGCGTGCGTGCTCCAGGGCTTGCAGGACCAGGTCCAGGTTACGGTCCGCGGTCCGCTCCACGGAGAAGTCCTGGACGAGGCGGCCCAGGTGCTCGGTGTCCCCCAGGGTGATCGTGCGCAGGTCGGGCTCGGACTCCAAGAGTGCGGCACGGCGCTGGGCGATGCGGGCCAGGCGCCGATCCTCCTTGACTCGGGCCCGCTCCTGGCGTCGTTGTTCCTCTCGGCGGGCTCGGACGGACGGGGGCAGGAGGCGTTCGGCAGCGCGCTTGAGGCGTGCTGTCTGGAGCATGGACGGCCTTTCGCGAGTGGACCATCACGCGAAGTGACGGTCCGGGGGATGAAGGGAGGTATCCCTTCGACTCGCGAACCCCTTGATGGGATGACCGCTATGCCAGCATAAAGATGGATTCAAGACCATTTCGCGACCATGCCGCGACTTTACCGGGCGGGAAGTCACCGAGGGCGAGCGAAACCGCTCCCGGTGTGACGGGTCGGCGGTTCACTCCCCCGCGTCGGTTCCGCACTCGGGCGCGTTCCACGACCACTGACGTGATTCAGCCCGTGGAGATCGGCGCGGCGACACGGATCTTGGACTGGCCGTGCGGGAGTTCTTCCCAGTCGTCCATGAAACGTGCCTGGAGCCCGTGGCGTGCGGCGAGGTCGATCAGGGTCTCGGTCCGGTAGTAGAAGTCCTCGCGCAGCACGTGGTGTTCGGTGCCCTCGGTGCGGTCGAAGGTGAAGTCGAAGAATCCGTCCGGCGCCAGGATCCGCTCCACGTGGGCCAGGCACTCCTCGATCACCTCCAACGGCGAGTGCGAGAAGACACTGTGCGCGTGGACCACGTCGAAGTGCCGCTCGGGCAGAAAGTCGAAGGTGAGGTCCTGGGTGATGGTCAAGTGCGGAAGTTTGCGCTGAAGGCCGCGCTCGGCCAGAACCTTCTTGGCCGCCATGAGGATGTCCGGGGAGATGTCGATGCCGTAGTAGTTGCCCTCGTCCAGGTACTCGATGAACCGCCAGCCGGCGCGCAGGTTGCCACAGCCGATGTCGAGCATCCGGTGTTCGGGGGCCAGGCCGTGCCCCAGGAGGTAGTCGAACTGCATCTGTCCCAGGGCCAGCCACCTTTTCTCGTTACGGCTACCGACCGCGGCACGGGGGTCCCGGGAGGCGTCGGAGGCCATCACCGCCCGGTAGTAGGAGACGTGGTCCCGGTGGGTGAGACGTAGGCGCAGGTCACGGAGGGAGCGACGCATGTAGGGGCCGATCCTTCCGGGGTTGCGCATCGCGTAGGCGAGGCGATGCCCCAACGTGGAACGGTCGGTGGTAAGGGAATCGGTCTTCTTCGGCATCGGCTCGCCGTGGCCTTCTGAGTCGGGGTTCGGGGCGGTGGCATCTCATCACGTCCGGGCCGCCCTGCCAAGAGGACGTGCCTGGAAGGGGAGGAACGCCCGAAACCTTCCATTACTCCCGCCCTCACCTGGGGCGATGATCCACTTCCAGGTTCGGTGAAATCACCGTAAACGTGTGCCAATCACAGCTTTTCGTAGCTTTCATGGCTCTTGGGAGTGCTTCGCTGGTTCCCAGGCCGGGCCTTCGGGCACGCGGCCCGAACTCGTCGAAGGGGACGCGATGGTCCAGGAGAGTGAGCGACTCCGGCACGCCAGACCACCCGGACCACGCAGTGGCTGGTTCCCCTTGGGGATCTTCGCCGTCGTGGTCGCCGCCCTGGTCGGCGGATGGATGGTGCTGGATTCCGCACTGCCCTCCACCGCACCCGTGGCGGCCGGGCAGAGCATGATCGTCGCCTCCAGGCAGGGACACGAAGCGAAACTGACCTTCGACCAGGACTGGGACCTGCACGTCGGATCCAGCACCCAGGGACAGCGGTACCGGTTCGCCAAGGGCACCGCCGACCTCGAAATGAACGTGCTCACCCCACCCGCCAGGACCTCCGAGCTCGAACTGTGGGAGGGCCTGCGCAAGGTCGTCCGGGTGGGCGACGCCTCCGCGAACCTGACCGATCCGCGTTCGGTGACCTCCGAGGCGGGCGCCGACGGTCTGGCCGGACAGCTGCACAGCAACCGGCACACCGGTATCGCGGCACTGTTCCCCGCACCCAACGGAGAGTTCGCCGTGGGGGCCACGGCCACCGGAGACCAGGCCGACCTGGCCGAGGTGGAGAGATTGCTCCGGTCGATCAGGTTCGACCGCGCACCGGAAGGTGGATCATGAGCCACGCACGTCCCGAGCCCGATGCGCCCTTCAGCGCGGACGGCCGAGTCCCGTCACCTCGCGCCTCCGACCAGGAGCACGAGGCCATCGAGCGCCCCACCGGTCCACCATGGGGACCCACGCGTCACCGACGAGCGCCTCGCTTGGCCGCCGCGGCCCTGTTCGGACTGCTGTGCGTGGTCGGGTTCGTTCTGATGCTGAACGCTCTGTTCGGGGCCGTGCTGGTCTTCCCCGGCGAGGCGGCGCTGTCGATCCTCCTGCTCGCCATGGTCGGTGTCGTGGGGTTCTTGCTGCTGCGCCGGATCCGTCCCGTTCGGGAGCCGGACCTGGTCTACTCGTTATCGGCCCTGATCTGGGGCATGACCGGGGCCGTGGGTCTGGCGCTGGTCGCCAACGGGCACCTGAGCTCGATCTGGAACAAGGTCGGCGGTCTGGCCTTCGGCAGCGTCTGGGGAGCGGCGTCGACCGCACCGCTCAACGAGGAGCCGCTCAAGGTCCTGGGGGTCGTCCTCATCGCCGTCATGGCCCCGCTCGTGGTGCGCGGACCGATCGACGGCTTCATCCTCGGCGCACTCGTGGGCCTGGGTTTCCAGCTGGTGGAGGACTTCACCTATTCGCTGAACATGATCCTCATGCAGGGCGGCGTCGATGGAATGGTCGCCGTCGTGCGAAGCTTCTTCCTTCGTGTGGGCCTCACCGGCCTGGGATCTCACTGGGCGATGACCGCGGTGGCCGGCGCCGCGGTGGGGCTGCTCGCCGCCGCGTCCTGGCGTCCGGGGCCAGGTCGTGGAACCGCCGCCGCACTGCTGTTCCTGCTCGCGATGGGTATGCACTGGCTCTTCGACGCACCCCTGCTGGGGACCGTGCCGGGCATCGTGCTCAAGGCTCTGTCGATCTTCCTCACGACCATGATCGTCTACTTCCTCCTGCGACGTGCCCACCGTTCCCGGGTGCGACGCGCCTTGGCTCGGGAGGGCGAGGAACTGGGCGTCCGGCGGTCGGCGGCGATGGCCCTGGCCTCTCGTGGTGGACGGGACAGGGAGTTGGCCCGAGTTGCGCGCCCGGAACGTCCCGCGGTCCGCACGCGCCAAGAGCAGATGATCGACTCCGCCGAGGATCGGGCCTTCGACGGTCCGCCCCGCCCTGACCCACCCTGACCAGGGGTGGGGCCCTTCCGAGGAGGCCGAAGGCAGAGGGGGCGGAGGAGGCCTCGATGCTTCGCGGTCCGTTCGTCGTCCCACCTCGCACCATTCGGAGACCGGGTGGGTGGAGGTGGCGTCGGCGATCACCTCGCCTGCGGTGTCAAGGGTCTCGACCGAGGGGACACCCCACGGCGGAGTCGAACAGGCCGCTTCCCATCGCGATACGACCTTCGATGAACACGAAAACACACCGGGCGTGTACTCTTGGTGATGACACCGTCGCCATCGAACGTTCCCGAACCTGTCGACAGAACCTTCGACCGGGCGTAGGGTCCAACACCACCGTCCGACCACGTCGACTCCGAGGAACCATGCCGACGCTACGCCGACGCCTGCTCGACCTGCTGCGTGGGCAGGTCAACGTACACGACCTCGGCCCGGGAGCCGCCGTCCTGGAACGGCGCGGCGACTATCGGATCACCCCGGCCGGCCCTCAGAGCTGGTTGGTCAGTCGAGGCCAAGACGGCCAGCGGCCGATCGTGCCGCCCCAGGGCTGGTCCCGCGTGCCGCTCGGGCCCGCCGCGGAGCTGTTGGCTCGCGACGACATGACCCCCAGGCAGGAGTTCGCCCTGCACAAGCGCGCCCAGAACCACTTGGGCGCCCGGCACGTGGTCTCGATCTTGGGCCACTACCGGGTCAACTGTGTCTTCGACGTGGGAGCCAACATCGGCCAGTACGGCCGTCAGCTGCGCGAACTCGGCTACCAAGGGCGCATCGTCTCCTTCGAACCGGTCCCGGCCATGGCGGAGAAACTACGCGAGGTCGCCTCGAAGGACCCCGACTGGCAGGTACATCAGATGGCGTTGGGGCGTGAGGACGACACCGCCGAGATCAACGTCGTCCACGGGTCGATGAGCTCGATGCTGGGGCCCACCGACTTCGGCAACACCCGGTACAAGCGCTTCCAGAAGACCCGCACCGAGCAGATCTCCCTGCGCCGCCTGGACGGGCTGATGGACGAGGCGTTGACCGGAATCGAGGAGCCCCGCCCCTACCTGAAGATGGACACCCAGGGTTTCGACCTGGAGGCCTACGCCGGAGCCGGAAAACGGATCGGTGAGTTCGTGGGCCTACAGTCCGAGGTGGCGCTGATGCAGATCTATGAGGGCATGCCACGCATGGCGGAGGCGCTGGCCGTGTACGAGGCCGACGGTTTCGAGGTCACCGGCATGTATCCGGTCACCCGGGAGGAAGACACCGGGAGGGTACTGGAATTCGACTGCGTGATGGTCCGCGCGGAGGCGCTCCCGAAAAAGGGCTGATCCGTTCCTTCCCTCAAACCTTGCCGAATCCTGGCCATGGCCCGGTGACGTCGCGATCCGATTTCCGCGAGACTCACAGCCGAAAGGTTCGGAAGGATTCTCCCTTGCCGTGTCGAGACCGTCCCATCCCGTTCGACGAGCAGGGGAAGGACCACGCGTTGGTAACGAGGAGTACATCATGCGCACATTGATCATCACCGCCTTCGTGTCCGTGGACGGCGTGATGGAGGCCCCTGGAGGCGAGCCCGGTTACCGGAACTCGGGGTGGACCCTCAACACCGTCGAGATGGACGAGGCGGCCTACGAGATCAAGGCCCGCGAACAGCAGGAGGCAGGGGCTCTGCTCCTGGGTCGCCGCAGCTACGAGGCGTTCGCCCCGGTGTGGCCGTCGATGCAGGAGTTCGCGGGATACAACGCCATGCCCCGGTACGTCGTATCCACCACCCTCTCTCAGGAGGACCACCGCTGGCCGGCCACGATCCTGCGTTCGCTGGAGGAGGTCGCCGACCTGAAGCGGACCGAGGGCGGACCGATCTCCGTACACGGCAGCTCCACCCTCGGCCGATCCCTGGCCGAGGCCGGGTTGGTCGACCGTTACCACCTGCTGGTCTTCCCCGTTCTGTTGGGCGCGGGCAAGCGCCTGTTCAGCGACGCCGATCAGGACGCGACCAGGCTGAAGCCGGTCGAACACCACGTGTACTCCAACGGTGTCCAAAAGCAGGTGTTCGACGTCCTCCACTGACCAGGGACGGGGAGGTCGGTCAGAAGCCACGCTCATGCGATGGTGCCCACGACGATCTCGCCGCGCACTCCCCGTCTCCAACGCCCGGTGCGCGCCGGCCACGTCGGAGTGCGCAGACACCCGGCCCACCAAGGGTCGAAGTTCACCCGATTCCACGCCATGGGTCGGTTCCTCGAACGGGTCACGGCACGGCTTTCCACTGAAGCACCGGACCCGGCGAGGTCCGAACACCGTCGAACCGGCGATGTGGGCCGGCCGGCGCAGCGCCCGGCCCCGTGTCGAAGGAAACCGTGACCATCCGTCCACTCGACGACGACAGGCCCCGGTCGGCGGCCAGGCCAGTACCGGCGGTGTCCAGGACCACGTCGAATCGCCCCAGGTCGGCCGGGGTCGTGGTGCGGCGATCCAATGCCTCATCCGTCCCCGGATCGCATTCCAGGTCCAAGTGGTCGGACCGGGGCAGACCGGTGACGTGCGCGCCATAGTCCTTCCCGAGTCGCGCACCGCCCATACCCACGCCTCCGGTGACGCCGGTGGTCTGTACCCCCTATGAGTTGCGGGGCACAGAAGCAGGCATGCCATCGCATGGGGCTTGATCGACCGCCCCTGTCGGAGGAACGAGGGCGCGTCCATCCATGCTGCGGGCGATGGACCCCATCCTCCATGCGTGGGCCGACGGCCCACATGCCCCGGTTCAACCCCACTTCTGCCCCACCAGAGACGAAGAAAGAGGCCCACCACTTGGTGGACCTCTTCGCGACCTGCTACTTCTCTGTCGGGACGGCGGGATTTGAACCCACGACCCCTTGACCCCCAGTCAAGTGCGCTGCCAAACTGCGCTACGTCCCGGCCGCTGGACGTCACCGTTTCCGGCGCCGCCAACAGGTCAGACTCTATCGCACTTTCGAAGGCGTTCGAACCAGCGTGGTCTCAGCGGATCGACCCGTTCAGGGGAGTAGACCCTCCACGAGTTGGTTCTCTTCCTCACCGGTGAGGAGCACGACCGCGCCGGGGGCCATCGTCATGCTCGGGTTCCTTACCCCCGAGGTGTCCGTCCATCCGGAGTCCAGCACCGTCCCCTCTCCCCAGCGGGTGGTCCGCCCGAAGGGGACGACCTGGACGCGTGCCTGCGAAGTTTCGTCTTCTCTTGTCAGCTCGCGGGAGATCAGCAACGCTTCGTCGAGTACGGCGATCCGGGAGGACCCGATGGCGTAGCCGACGAAGGTGTCGGTCAACACGGCCTCTTCGATGATCCGTCCCGAGGCGTCCGCACGGTGGAAGGTGGTCTCCAGGTCGCCGGTGTCCTCGGCGGTGACCGTTCCGTCCGATCCGGCGTACACCAACTCCCTGGAACCGTCCCCGGCCGGTTCCTCGGGCAGCACGGCGACCTCCTCCCCGGTCTCCGGATCCAGGACCAGGCTCTTCTCCTTTGGCCCGTACCTCACGATGATCGGCGCCTGCTCCATGTTCGTGGGCACCTCGTCCAGCCGGGGACCCGTGGAGTCGCCCGTCCACTCCATACGCCAGAGTTCGGTCTCCTCCGCCGAGTCCAAGGCCACGACGGAGGTCCGAGACCCATCCTCCCCGTCCGGGCAATCGAACACGCCCACGAGTCGACGGCCGTAACCCCGCGCGTCGTGGACCGTGCAGGCCTCGGGCAGGTCCAGCCACGTCCTCGCCAGGTCGTGACCGTGCTCGAACAGCCAACCGGTCGGCGGCCCCGTGGCGGTGGAGGCCTCCTCCACGATCCGCCCGGTCAGGGCGTCCAATACGACGGTCTCGAACCGTTCCTCACCGCTCTCCTGGTCGGTAGCCACCCGGTGGCGTACGTGGACGTACTCGTTCTCGGCCCACACGTCGCGAACGTGGCCATGGGGGCGTCGGTAGGACCACAGTCGCTCGCCCGTCGTGCCGTCCAGGGCCACGGCCCCGTCCCAAAGGAGGACGAGTGGCCCGTGGGCGCCCGCACGTACCTCCCGCACCTCGGTGTCCATCGGCGGTCGCCACTCCCACCCCACCTGGGTGGCCTGGGTCGGGACCGAAGCGGGGTCCGCGAGGTCTTCGGCGACGTGGTGCGGTACCCAGGGGACGAGGAAACGCGCGGCCAAGGCCCCCGCAAGGAGTACGGCCGACGTTCCGAGTGCGAGAGAGGGAAGTGTTCGACGCAAGGGACGCGGGACCGGGCCTCGTAGTCCCAAAAGCATGAGCACACAACCCAGCGCGATCGCACAGACCACCAGCCACAGGTGCACAGCCATCGGTGAGGGGTCGAAGGCCCAAGGCCCGCGTGTGGTGGCTTCGAAGGCGTCTTGGGGAAACGCGAACCAGGTCACCAACAGTCCCAAACCGGCCGCCGGACACATCCACAAGACGTACCGCTTGGGCTCGGGCCGATCGGAGCCGCGCCGCCAGGTCACCCCGAACCAGAGAACGAGGAAGGCGAGCAGGACGGTGATGACCCACCATCCGTTGCTCTCGCCGAACACTCCACCGTCGTTCACCACGATCACGACGAGGAGCCACGACAGGGCACCGATCAACAGACCGACACCGCACCAGGACACGACGTCCCTGGTCCCTTCGGCTCCCGTACCCCTCACTGGCCCTCGCACCATTCCACCCCGAGTCCGACAGAACGTCACAGAACCTAACAGGAGTCCGCGAAGGGCCGGAATCGTGCGCGCCCTCGTGTGACCGGCCGGTCACCACGGGGCGAGCGGCACCGCCGGGCCGAACACCTTCGACCAGACGTTGAGCCTCCTCACCTTGGCGGTCCCTCCCCTGAGGGCGGAGAACGGCTCCCCACGGGTGATCGATGCACGGAACGTCGAACCGCTGTGGCCACCCCACCCATCCCGGTAATGGGCGCGAGGGGGAAGGGAGGCACGCCGGCCGCGAGTCCTGCGTGCCTCCCTACCGAGTGGCTCCTCAGCCCTGCTCCGCCAAGGGTGGGACGCGCTCGCCCTCGGGGACCGGGCCGGGCGGAGTCCCCTCTCCAAAGGGGCTGCCGCCCAGCTCCTCCCGGTGATGCGGGGTGAGCCAGCCTCGTGGGTCGGGGCCCACCGCCACGATCCCGGTGGGGTTGATGGCGGTGTGCACCGCGTAGTAGTGCGTCCGGATGTGTTCCAGGTTCGTGGTGTCGCCGAACCCGGGGGTCTGGTACAGGTCCCGGGCGTAGGCCCACAGCGCCGGGTACTCGGTGAGCTTGCGCCGGTTGCACTTGAAGTGGCCGTGGTAGGCGGCGTCGAAGCGCACCAGGGTGGCCCACAGTCGCAGGTCGGCCAAGGTGAGGTGTTCGCCCACCAGGTAGCGGCGCCCGGTCAGGTGTTCCTCCAGGGCGTCCAGCCGGGTGAACACGTCGCGTACGGCGGCGTCGTAGCGCTTCTGGTCAGGGGCGAACCCGGAGCGGTAGACCCCGTTGTTGAGGTCCTGGTAGATCTGCGCGCTGATCCGTTCGATCTCCTCGCGCAGCACCTCCGGGTACAGGTCGGGGGCGCCCTCGCGGGTCAGATCGCCCCATTCGGTGGCCATGTCCACGCTGAGCCGGTCGTAGTCGTTGGAGACCAGGTGTCCGGTGGGAACGTCCACCAGGCCGGGCACGCTGACCCCACCGTCGTAGTCGGGGTCGCGAGCCAGGTAGGCCTCGCGCAGGGCGTGGATGCCCAACACGGGGTCCTTGTCGTCGGGGCTGCCGGTGCGTTCGGTGAACACCCAGTGCGGGTCACCGTCGATGATCTCCTGGACGGGGTCGGTGACGGCCAGGGAGACCGCGTGCTCCAGCCCCATGAGGCGTCGGGTCATCACCACTCGGTGCGCCCAGGGGCAGGCCCGGTTGATGACCAGTCGGAATCGTCCTGCTTCGGCGGTGCGCTCGTGACGCCCGTCGGAGGTCACCCGGTCAGCGAAGGCCGCGGGGTCGCGCTTGATCTCCTCGGTCGGCAGTCGGTTGGCCCGCATGCCACACACCTCCGATCATCGGGAAAGGCTTCCGTTCCCGATCCTAGGTCGGAGCGGGGTCGCAAAAGCAGTCGTCCACAAGGAGATTCGTCGGTTTCGGAGTTTCGAGGACGGCGCGCGTGGCGACGACTCATTCGCGCACGGCCGCCACGGCCTCGATCTCCACGAGCTGGTCGTCGTACCCCAGGACGGTGACGCCCATCAGCGTGCTGGGGACGTCGTGCTCACCGAAGGCGTCCCGCACCACCTCCCAGACCGCCACCAGGTCGTCCTGGGAATCGGAGGCGACCAGGACACGTGTACTGACCACGTCGGTCAACTCGGCGCCCGCCTCGGCCAGCGCGGTCTTCAGGTTGGCCACGCACACCGCCGCCTGACCCGCGTGGTCGCCCACGGCCGCGGTGGTGCCGTCGGCGTTCAGCGGACAGGCCCCCGCCGGGAAGATCATGCGTACACCCGCCGGGATCGTGGCGGCGTAGGCGTATTCGGCCACGTCGGACAGTGCGGCGGAGCGAATGAGGGTCACGGCGCTGTTCAAGGTTTTCCTCTCGGGTGGGGACATCGTCGAACACGGAGCACGCTAACGCCACGGCGAAGGTTCCCCAAGGGGTTTTCGTCATCGCGCCGAGTGGGTCGGTGCCCTCCCCCGGCAAGGTTCCGGCAAATCCTGAAGACAAGGACGAAGAGGACGTTTTGCCCCCCGTGCGGAACGAGCAGGGTCCCCCACGAGGCCCGGTTCCGCACCGATGACCCGATTCCTCACCCCTGGCAGGACCGCGCTCCGGGCCCGGCCGACACGGACGAAGGGAGATTCATGGGTTACGCGACCACCAACCCCTACACGAACCAGACCTTGGAGACCTTCCAAGGCATCGGGGACCAGGAGCTGGACCAGGCCCTCCACACCGCCCAGAGGACCTTCGAGACCTGGCGCACCAAGTCCTTCGACGAACGCAAGGAGGTGGTCGGGCGCGCCGCGAGGATCCTGCGCGAGCGGTCCGAGGAGTTCGCCCGGCTCCCCACCCTGGAGATGGGCAAGCTGTACCGCGAGAGCCTGGACGAGGTCGAGCTGGCCGCCTCGATCCTGGACTACTACGCGGACAACGCCGAGGAGTTCCTCGCCCCAGAGAGGGTGGCCACCGAGGACCCGGACGCGGGGGAGGCCGTCGTGGTCAGCGACCCGATCGGGGTGCTGTTCGGGGTCCAGCCGTGGAACTTCCCCTACTACCAACTGGCCAGGCTCGCGGGCCCCAACCTCATGGCCGGGAACGTGGTGATGGTCAAGCACGCGTCGATCGTTCCTCAGTCGGCCGCGGCCTTCGAACGGCTCTTTCGCGAGGCCGGCGCACCGGAGGGCGCCTACACCAACGTCTACGCGAGCAAGGAGCAGGTCGACCGGGTGATCCAGGACCCGCGCGTCCGTGGGGTGGCGCTGACCGGCAGCGAGGGCGCGGGCTCCAGTGTCGCGGCCCGAGCGGGCGAGGAGTTGAAGAAGAGCACCCTGGAACTGGGCGGCAGTGACGCGTTGATCGTGCTCTCCGACGCCGATCTCGACCTGAGCGTCGAGCGTGCGCTCTGGGGCCGGCTCAACAACGCCGGTCAAAGCTGTGTGGCCGCCAAACGGATCATCGTCGTCGAGGAGGTCGCGGACGAGTTCCTCCGCCGGTTCAGCGAGGGCTTGGCCGAGCTCAAGGCGGGCGATCCGTTCGATCCCGATACGAGTCTGCCGCCGTTGTCCTCGCAGAGCGCCGCCGACGACCTCGACGCGCTGGTGGAGGAGGCCATCGAGCATGGCGCCTCGGTGATCACGCCGGGTGAGCCCGTGCCCGAGGAGGGGGCGTTCGTCCAACCGAGGATCCTCACCAAAGTGAGCCGGGACAACCCGGTCTACGACAAGGAGTTCTTCGGCCCGGTCGCCCTCTTCTTCCGTGCGGCGGACGAGGACGAGGCGGTGCGGATCGCCAACGACTCCAGTTTCGGCCTGGGCGGTTCGGTGTTCACCCAGGACACCGCCCATGGCGCGGAGGTCGCCCGGCGCATCGAGACCGGCATGGTCTTCGTCAACCATCCGGCCTGGACCAAGCCGAACCTTCCATTCGGTGGCACCAAGCGATCCGGTTACGGGCAGGAACTCTCCGAAGCGGGGATCCAGGAGTTCGTCAACAAGAAACTGATCAACGTGATGCCCACCGGTTGATTTCACCGGCCGACGGGCTCGGCTCGGGCGAACGCGGGCGAACGGAGCGCGGCCATCACCTGACGGGCGATGGCCCGCCCGGCCCGGTTCGCGCCGATGGTGCTGGCCTGCGGGCCATAACCGGCCATGAACAGGCCGGGGTAGCGGACCGCGCGCCCGTCCTCCACCCACACCCCGCCCCCGGGTTCACGCAATCGAAGCGGGGCCAGATGGGTGAGTTCGGCGCGAAAGCCCGTCGCCCAGATGATGGCGTCCACCGCTTCGAAGGAACCGTCCTCCCATCGCACGCCATGGGGTTCGATCGCGGTGAACATCGGCCGGGCCACCAGCAGCCCACGTTCCCGGGCGGCCAGGTTGGCCGGGGTGGCGGGCAGGCCGGTACCGCTGACGATGCTGGGCAGGGGGCGTCCGGATCGGGCCGCTTGGTCCGCCGCACGCACCGCTCGGATCGGCCCCTCGGGGTCGTCCTCGAAGGTGACCGGCCGGCGGGTGGCCCAGATGGTGTCCCCGGCCACGCCTTCCAGTTCACGTAGGAAGCCCACCGCGGAGGTGCCACCGCCCACCACCAGTACGCGCTCGCCGGCGAAGTCCTCGGCCGCGCGGTACTCGGGGGTGGTGATCTGCACCCCTTGGAAGTCGGCCGCGCCGGCGAAGTAGGGGATGAAGGGGCGCGCCCAGGTTCCACTGGCGTTGACCACCACACGTGTGGTGACCTCGCCGTGGTCGGTCACCACGCGAAATCCCTCGCCGTGCTCGTGGACGCCGCTCACCCGCACCGGCCGGGCCACCCGAAGGTCCAGTTCGTCCTCGTAGCGTCGGTAGTGATCGCGGACCACGTCGCGCGCCGGACGTTCGGTATCGGCGTCGGCGAAGCTCAGCCCGAGCCGCCGCATCCCGGGCAGGTCGTCGACCTTGTGCGTGTCGTCCAGGCGCAACGCCTCCCATCGGAACTGCCAGGCCCCGCCGGCGTCCGGCCCTCGGTCCAGGAGTACGAAGTCGACGCCGGGTTCCAGCCCCGCGCGGCGCAGATGCCAGGCCACCGACAATCCGGCCTGGCCGGCGCCGATGATGACCACATCGGTCCGTCTCGGCGGGGTCACCACGTCCATCCTGGTCCCTCCCATCGTCGACTCCATCCTTCGTGGACAACACCGCCGGCTCCGTCTTCATGCCGTCGGCCGGTGCCGTACTCAGTCGGCCGCCCCCGGCCCACCCCTCGAAGAAGCGCCGGGCTCACGGCCGTACCAGGCGTCGACCAGCAGTGCCTCGACGCTTTCCCGGTCCGGTTCGCGCGGATTGGGGTAGGGATGGGCGGTGGCGAGTTCAGCGGCTCGGGCCAGATCGGTCTCAGCCATACCCAGATCCCTCAGCGAGGTGGGGCCACCGACCCGTGCGATGAGGTCGTGGGCCCCGCCCGGTGCGTCGTCGACTCCCATCACCCGCGCGATGCGGCGCATCACCTCGCCTGCGGCGGGCGCGTTGTAGGCCATCACGTGGGGCAACACGACCGTGTGGGTCGCGGCGTGCGGCATCGCGAAGGAACCGCCCAGGGTGTGGCAGAGCTTGTGGTGCAGACCCATACCGACTGCGGCCAGGCAGGTTCCGGCCAGCCATGCCGCGTGCAGCAGGTCGGTCCGGGCGTCGGGATCGGAGGGGCGCGCGGCGACCTGGGGAAGAGCTCGCGCGATCAGTGCGATCGCCTCCAACGCCCTGTCTTCACTCACGTGGTCGACCTCTGGTGCGTACAAGGCCTCCACGGCGTGGGCCAGGGCGTTGACCGCGCTGGTCACCGACATCGCCACCGGCAGGCCGAGAGTGAAGTCGACGTCGTAGAGCACCGTGTCAGGAAGGATCTTCGGGTCGGACCGGGTGGTCTTGCGCCCGTTCTCGGTCTCTCCCAGGACGGAGGTGACCTCGGAGCCGGCGTAGGTGGTGGGAACGATGATCTGCGGCAATCCGGTGCGTACCGCCAAGGCCTTGGACAACCCGGTCGTCGATCCGCCACCGATGGCGACCAGGCCGTCGACGTCGGACTCGCGCAGAACCCGCAGCGCCCGTTCGGTCACTTCGACCGGGGTGTGCGGGGCCGCGCCGGCGAACTCGGCGGCCAGGAGCGGCCCCAGGCTGGCACGCACCGGGCCCACCGACCGTGCCGAGGGTGAGGACAGCAAGAGCGTCCTGCGGGCACCGAGCCGTTCCGCTTCTTCACGGACCCTGTTCACCGTGCCGGTACCGAAGACCACCCTTACGGGGTCGGTGGTGTGCACGAAACCGCGCATCGGTTCCCCTTCGTGTTCGGTCGCCGCCGCTCAGACTCCCTGAGTCTGCCTGTTCGCCAAGGTCTCGGCCACTTCGGGGTTGTTCTCGTCGGGCAGGTTCAGCTCCGGAAGGGCACCTTGGATCTGTTCGCGTCGGGGCTCCAGCCACGGCGGGAGCTTCAGGGCACGGCCCAGTTCGAGCAAGGGCTCGTCGACGCTGAAGCCGAGGTCGTCGGTGGCGACCTCGAACAGGGTGCCACCCGGCTCACGGAAGTAGATCGAGTGGAAGTATTGCCGGTCCAGGATCTCGGTCACCTCCACGCCCTTGCTCAGGAGTTCCTCCCGCCAGGCATGTTGGGTGGCGTCGTCGGGGGCCCGCCACGCGACGTGGTGCACCGTGCCGCCCGCGACCAGTCCGCGCGGGGCGTTCGGGGTGACCAGGACGTCCACCAAGGCGCCCGGGCCGCCGTCACCGGCCGCGAAACGGAGCTTGTCGCCGTGTTCGCCGACGTAGCGCAGGCCAAGGCCATCGGTCAGCATGTCGGTGGAGGCGTCCTCCTTCGCCACCTGCATGGTCACCGAGTGCAGACCGCGGATGGCGTGTTCGGCGGGCACCAGCGGGGTGTCCCATGGGTCACGGGGGTCGCCCTGGGGGTGTGCGACCAGGGACAGGCGCAGCCCGTCGGGGTCGAGGAAGGTCAGGGCCTCCTCTTCGAGGTTCGCGCTCCGCGTGGTCTGGAGGCCGAGCTTGGTCAGGTGGCCCTCCCACCAACCCAAAGAGAGTTCGGGGACGGAGAAGGACGTGGTGGTGGCCTGTCCGGTGCCGTGCCGGCCAGGAGTCACCCCTTCCCAGGGGAAGAGCGTCATGAGCGTGCCGGGCGTGCCCTCGGCGTCGCCGTAGTAGAGGTGGTAGACGCCGGGGTCATCGAAGTTGACGGTGGTCTTGACCAGCCGCAACCCGAGCGTGCGTGCGTAGAAGTCGACGTTGCGTCGAGGGTTTCCACCGATCGCGGTCACGTGGTGCAGCCCGTCCGTCCTGATCGCCATGTCCTGTCTCCTTGGGTCGCCGGTTCCCGCCGGTGTGCGTCTTGGCCACCATTACTTTAATCAAGAAACATCTTCCTGGCAAGAGATGTCCTTAGAAGACACCTGAGGTCATCAGGTCTCCCCCGGCTCCGACGACCGCAGGCCGGCGGGTCCACGTCGACTTCGGGGAAGGCGACCACCTCACGCCCCGTGCCCGCTCCCCTGTTTCGGCCCCGCCGGATCATGCCCCTTCCGGATCACCGAGGGAAACCCCCGGGCCCCACCGATGGCCAGAACGCCCACCCTCACACCCCTCTGGTACCACCCGACTCGTGCGTCCCTCAACCACCTTCCACCGGTTCCATGGCGGGAAGGATCCATCCGGGCCCGGCGCCGGCCGACCCCTTCCCGACCCTTGGAGCATCCGCTTGACCTCATCCTCCACACCCATGCCCGAACCCCCCGAGACCGCCCCACCATCGGGTACCGGTCTGGACGAAGACCTGGCCGCCCCCAAGTGGCGGTTCTTCGACGAAGAACTCGTGCGCACGAGCCTGTGGGCCAAACTCACCCACATGCCCGCCCTGACCACGGCCGCGATGGGATGGGCTTGGCGAGCGAACCGAAGTGACCTGCTGACGGCCTTGGTCGCGAGCAGTGTCGCCGCCCTACTGGCGGCGGTGAGTCTGTCCTCGGTCACCCTGGTCCTGGACGCCCTGCTCACGGAAGGCCCCATCACCGACCGGGTGCGGGCGGCGTTGCCCGCGGTGGCGGTGGTGGCCGGGGTCGCCGCGCTGTCGGGAACGGTCCGCATGGTCTCGGACCTGGCCCTGGCTCGCATGGGACCGCAGATCGAGCGCCTGATCGAGATGGAGCTGTTCTCCCTCACCACACGGGCGAACCTGGTCGCGTTCGACGCCGAGGCGTGGGCGGACGCCATGTACCGTGCTCGCGACCGGGGCCTGTACGAAGTGCCCCGTATGGTCACGGCCTGCTTGGAAGGCCTGGCCGGTCTGGTCGGGATGCTCTCCTTGGCCGGAGTGTTGGCCGTGCTCCACCCGATCCTGCTTCCCCTCCTGGTCGTCAGTGTCGTACCGACCGGATGGGCGGCCATGCGGGCGGCCCGCATGGAGTACCAGACCCAGCGGGAACTGAGCACCGGGCGACGGCGGCGATGGATCCTGGGGGATCGCATGGCCTCCCGCGACTCCGCCGCCGAGCTGCGTTCCTACACCATGCGTGAATCACTCCTGGCCGACTACGGCGAGCTGGCCGACAAGGAACGGGACAGCATGCTCTCAGTGGCCTGGCGTCAGACCCGGATACGCGCCCTGGGCGGGGTCGCCGGTGGGGTGGCGAGCGCGCTCACCTACTCGACCCTGGGGCTGCTGCTGGTGGCCGGGCTCATGCCCCTGTCCGCTGTGGGAACCGCGGTGTTGGCCCTACAGCGTGCCCAAGGCCAGATGCAACGGCTTCTTCATTCCCTGAACCAGGTGTACGAGTCCGGCCTGTACTTCTCCGATTTCGAGGAATACCGCGCTCTGGCCCGAGCCGAACTGCCACCCGCCCCCACCGCGCCGGCACCGCAAGAGCTGGAGCGGTTGGAGGTCCGCAAGGCGACCTTCACCTATCCCACCGGTGAAGAACCCGCCTTGAAGGGTGTGAGCATGCGTGTGGAGGCCGGTGAGACGATCGCCCTGGTGGGAGCCAACGGCTCCGGTAAATCCACCCTGGCCCGCCTGCTCGCCGGCCTCTACACGCCCCAGGAGGGCTCGGTGACCTGGAACGGCGACGACTTCGCCGCGCTCGGCCCGGCCGTACGCGACCGGATCAGCGTCATCATCCAGGACCACACCCGGTGGCCCATGACCGCCCGCCGCAACGTGACCATGGCCCAGGACTGCGATGTGACACGTCTGGGAGAGGCCGCGCGGCTGAGCGGCACCGACGAGGTGGTCGCCGGCCTGCCCAGGGGGTGGGACACCTTGTTGGACACGACCTTCGCCAGCGGCGTCAACCTCTCTGGAGGCCAGTGGCAGCGTCTGGCCGGGGCCCGAGGCTTCTACAGGGTGGCCGACCTGCTCATCGCCGACGAACCCACCGCGGCCCTGGACGCCCGCGCGGAGGCCCGCTTCTTCGAGACCATTCGCACCCACGCCGAACGTACCGGCGCCGCGGTCGTGCTCATCACCCACCGCATGGCCTCGGTGCGTATGGCCGACCGCGTCTACGTCCTGGAGCACGGCGAGGTCATCGAGGAGGGAACGCACGAGACACTCATGAGCACCCACGGTCGTTACCGGGAGCTGTACACGCTCCAGGCCGACGCCTACACCGACCCCGCGTCCCGATCGTGAACGCCGCTCTCGTTCTCGCACCGGGCTTTGGGGGCCGACCCGGTACCGACGCCGACCCCTTGGGCCGGCCTGAAAGGGAACAGGGGTAACCTCGTCGAGCCGGTCGAAGTCCATCCCATGGGGCAGGGAACCCGGTGAGGATCCGGGATCGACGCGCAGCGGTGAGGGTGATGGGCGAGCACGTCCCAGGCATCCGTCCTCGGAACGGCCACTGGAGCATTGCTCCAGGAAGGCGCTCGGCACCGGTCGATCCCGAGCCCGAAGACCTGCCGACACTGGCGGGG
>NZ_ANBD01000067.1 GCF_000341005.1 Nocardiopsis alkaliphila YIM 80379
CGCGAACGGGTCCCCGACCCGAAGGACACGCATGTCACCGCTCAGGCCGACGGCCCCGCCCCGGCCCCCGGTTCGGTCCTCGGACCGGCCGAGGGCATCGTCGACGGACGTTCGCGTCGGCACGCCGGCCCCTCAGCGGACACCATGATCGACGCGATGGCCGACCCCCTGCGGCACCATGGCGACGTCGAGGCCCAGGACGGACTGCTGGACTTCGCCGTCAACGTCTACCCGGGCGAGCGTCCCGCCTGGCTCGACCAGGCGTTGCGGCAGAGCCTGGACCAGGTCTCCTTCTACCCCGATCCCGAGCCGGCGCGGGCGGCGATCGCGCGACGGCACGCCCGACGACCCGCCGAGGTACTGCCGACGGCGGGGGCGGCGGGAGCGTTCACCCTGATCGCGCGACTGCGGCCGTGGCGCCGACCGGTGGTGGTGCACCCTCAGTTCACCGAACCGCACGCGGCCTTGGAACAGGCCGGGCACACCGTCACGACCGTGCTCTGCGACGCTCGGAATGGCTTCGTGTTCGACCCCAAGAGCGTCCCCGACGACGCGGATCTGGTGATGGTCGGTAACCCCACCAACCCCACGGGTGTCCTGCACCCGGCGGCGGTATTGCGCCGCCTATGCCGGCCCGGACGGCTGGTCGTGGTCGACGAGGCGTTCATGGACGCCGTACCGGGAGAGCCGGAATCCCTGGTGGGTGGCCAGGTGGAAGAGCGGGCGGAGTCGCTGGTGTTGCGCAGCCTCACCAAGCACTGGTCGATCCCCGGCATCCGCGCCGGATACGTCGTCGGGAACGAGGCCGTGGTGCGTGACCTGGGTCGGGCACAGACACCGTGGTCGGTCTCGGTGCCCGCGATCGCCGCCACCATCGCCTGTATGAGCGCCGGTGCCGTCCCCGAGGCACTGGAGCGGGCCCGGACGCTGGGCCGTTGGCGTGAGTTCCTCGAAACCGAACTGGGGGAGGCCGGCCTGGAGTTCGTTCCCTCTCGTGCCCCGTTCGTACTGGTGCGGGTGGGAGAGGGCGTCCACGCGCGGCTACGTGAACAGGGTCTGGCGGTGCGACGGGCCGACACCTTCCCCGGTCTGGACTCTTCCTGGATACGTGTGGCCGTACGACCCCCGCACCTCACCCGAAGTCTGCTCACCGCCCTCGCGGCGATGGAAGGGTCGGAGAAAGAACCATGAGACGACCGTGTCCGGAGTCCAGGGCGGCCGGCCTTCTGTTGGGGTACGCCGCCGACCGGTTGTTGGGCGACCCTCGCCGGTTCCATCCGGTGGCCGGTTTCGGCACCGTCGCGTCCGTGTTGGAAGAACGCCTGTACGCGGACTCCCGGCCGCACGGCGTCGTCCACGCGGCGCTGCTGGTGGGTGGCTGTGCCGGGCTGGGGATCGCCTTGGAGAGGGCCACCGCCCCTCACCCGCTACTGCGGACGACCGTCACCGCGCTGGTGACGTGGACCGTGCTCGGTGGACGCTCACTGGAGCGAGAAGCGAGCGCCGTACGAGAGCGACTGTCCGCGGGGGATCTTCCCGGGGCCCGTGAGCGGCTCAGGTCCCTGGTGGGCCGTGACACGAGCACGTTGGACGCCGCCCAAGTGGCCCGAGCCGTCATCGAGTCGGTGGCCGAGAACAGCTCCGACGCGGTGGTCGCTCCCCTGGTCTGGGGCGCCCTCGCCGGAACGCCCGGACTGTTGGCCCACCGCGCGGCCAACACGCTCGACGCCATGGTCGGCCACCGCGACCCCCGCTACCGGCGGTTCGGGTGGGCGTCCGCACGCCTGGACGACCTGCTCAACCTGCCCGGTGCCCGCCTCGCCGGTGCACTGGCGGCCCTCACCTCGCCGGGTCGGACGAAGACGGCCCTGCGGGCGTGGAGGCGAGACGCCAGGGGCCACCCCAGCCCCAACGCCGGTGTGGTGGAGGCGTCCTTTGCCGGGGCCCTCGGCATCGGCCTGGGTGGGAGCAACCGGTACGGGGCACGAACCGAACACCGTCCGGCCATGGGTCAGGGGCGCTCGCCCGAACCGTCCGACATCCCACGGGCCACGGCCCTGGCCCGGCGAGTGGGGCTCGGTGCCGTCCTCGTGGCGGCGGCCACCACCGTCCTCGGCACGGTGGTCGTTCGGCCCGGCCGGCGCTGATCCCGGACCAGAAGCGATGCTCCTCCCGGTTCCGGAACGAAACGGGCGAGTTCTCCTCACCCGACCGTGCGAAAGGGCGGTGGTGACGACGCTCTTTCCGGCATCGGATGTCGTTCCCGCGATCAGCGGCCCTCCCGCTCGCGACACGCCGCCTTTCTCGGGGACGTACTTCGCCCGGTTCCGCTCATACCGGCCTCCACGGCAACGCGATGTCGGCGGCCTCGGTGAGCTCCCGCTCGAAGGCGCGGGACGGGTCGGCCCACGTGTATTCGGCGCCTTTGGCCCGCGCGAAGAGCAGGTCGGTGTCGGACGTGGAGAGCAGCGCGATCCGTGCCGTCATGGCCGGAGCCTCCCTCGGGGTTCTCGCCCCATCGGCGGTAGGTGCGCTCGCGTCCGGTATCGGACCGAACCCCCTCGAGGGGTCTCCCAGCGGCGGAACCGCCTCGGAATCACACCGGGTTCCTGTGCCATGAGCAAAGGGTTCACACCTTGACCGGCGGCTCGTCCTTCTCTGTACCCACTGACTCGCGGCGACGGGGTAGGACGGAACGGGCGAACCCTTCGTGTCCGGTGGAAAGCGGTCGGAAACGATGCGGTCGGCCGTTCAACCCTCCCGACGCGCGGCCCAAACCGTGCGTTCGGTCCGCATCATGAGGTCCTCACGGTCCAAGAGACCATGCGGCCCCTCGGTGTCGAGCAACCGGTCCAAAGCGGCCAGATCTGCTTTTGACAGCGTCTTCGCGACGCTCTGCCGGAGGCGCCGTAGAACGGTGAGGGCGTAGGAACCGATCGTTTCGTCACCGGCGCCATCGAGGTTCACCGTGAGCGTGTATTCGCCTTCGAGGGTGAATCCGGCGTCGAGGAGCTTGGGACCCCAGTCGGCACCCCGGTGGGGCACGCGCCCGGCGTGCCCGTGATCGGCCGCGGCGTGACAGCGTTCCTCCAGCCCGGGCCGCTCCGCGGGGGCGTCCTCGGGGAGGAAACGCGGCAACCCGGCCAGTTCCACCACCGCGAACAGGCCACCGGGCCGAAGCAGGTCGTGCACCCCGCGCAGGGCCTGGTCGGGTTCGGCCATGTGGTGCATGGAGGCCGAGGCCCACACCAGGTCCGGCGTACCGAGGTCGGGCCAGTCCCTCTGGTCGAGGTCGGCCCGCACGGTGCGTACCCGGTCCAGCACCCCCGCCTCCTCCGCCTTCTCGCGCAGTCGCCGGAGGTGCTCGGCCGAGGAGTCGACGGCGGTGACGCGCGCTCGGGAGAAACGGGCCAGGAGCGCGAAGGTCCCGGCTCCGGTGCCACAGCCCAGGTCGACGATCTCGCTCGTGTCGCCTTGGAGGGGAAGCCAGGCGGTGATGGCGTTCGTGTGTTCGGTGAAGACCTTCGCGTCCAGGTCGAGGATCTTTGCCTGATCGTCGGTGTCCTGTACGTGCCGGTGGCCGTGGTGGCTGTGGGGTTGGAAAAGGTTCGAGTGGGTGTGGGTCATACGCCCACGTTAAGCCGAACATGCGCACCAAGCACGCAATGTTGCCCATAAAGCAAGACAACGGTGGTGCACGCTGCCGAACGCGCCATGGCACCGAGCGGACGGCTCAGGTGGAGGTCTGCGCCTCACCCTCGCTCCGTTGGTGCCCCCGACGGGCGTCACGGTCGAAGATCCCCAGGATCTCGCAGGGGCCACCCTCGGCCCCGAGGGCGTGCGGCAGCATCGTCGGGAACTCCGCGGCCTGATTGGTCTCCACGCGAAAACGCCGCTGCCCCAGCATGAGGATCGCGGTCCCGGACAGGACCACGAGCCACTCACGACCCGGGTGCGCGCGCATGCGCGCGGGATCCTCGGGCGGCGGATCGGTGAATCGCTGCCGTATGACGGCCATCCCGGGATCCGCTTTGATGGGCCAGCGCATCAGGCTGTGCGCGCTGTCGATCGTGGGGCTGGTGATGACGTCGTCGGACGCGGTCGCCACGAGTTGGTCCAAAGTGGTGTCCAGGGCGCGGGCGAGGGTCACCAGGCTGTCCAGGGCCAGGCGCCGCCGGCCGTTCTCGATGCGGCTGAGCGTGGACTGACTGAGCCGGGCGCGAGTGGCCAGTTCCTCCAGGGACCAGCCCTGCGCCACTCGTAGGGCACGGATGCGTTTGCGGACCAGGCCGTCCAGATCGTCATTTTCTTGCGTCATGGACATAATCCTATGCCTTTAGTGCAAAGCAAGGCTAGTTTCGGGGTGAAGAAGTTCCGGTTCCACCGGACCACATCCGCAGGAAAGGACACGCGGACATGACTCAGAGGACTTCCGCGAACATGATCGACACGCCACCGAACGGGCCGGTCGACGTCGTGGTGATCGGTGGTGGAGCGGCCGGCCTGAACGGAGCGTTGATGCTCGCCCGCTCGCGCCGTTCGGTCGTGGTGATCGATGGGGGCACGCCGCGCAACGCGCCCGCCGAGGCGGTACACGGTCTCTTGGGTTTGGACGGCACTCCACCCACCGAACTGCTCGCCACGGGACGGGAGGAGGTACGTCGCTACGGTGGCGTGGTCATCACCGGCGAGGTGACCTCCGCCACCCCCATGGCCCCGGCGCCCGAGGGCGATCCACGGTTCACCGTCACTCTGGCCGATGGCCGCACCTTGATCAGCCGCCGCCTGCTGGTGGCCACCGGTCTACGCGACGAGCTGCCCGAGGTGCCCGGGCTGGCCGAGCACTGGGGCGAGGGTGTGGTGCACTGCCCCTACTGCCACGGTTGGGAGGTGCGTGACCAGCCCATCGGGATCCTGGCGACCGGTCCCGCCTCGGTGCACCACGCACTGCTGTTTCGGCAACTGACCGAGGACCTGGTCTACTTCACGCACGAGAGCGCCTTGGACGAACGGACTCGGGCGCGCTTCACCGCCCGTGGTGTTCGGGTCGTCGACACTCCGGTGAGTGGGATCGTCAAGGACGCCGAGGGCGACATCGCCGGTGTGCGCCTGGTCGACGGGGCGGTGGTGGCCCGCCGCGTCCTCGCGGTCGCCACCACCATGCGGGCCCGAACCGAGGGGCTGGAGGGCCTTCGCCTTCCGATGGAGGACCTTCCCCACGGCACGGGCCGTCGTTTCGCCTCCGGCATGGCCGGCACCACCGAGGTGGCGGGCGTGTGGGTCGCCGGCAACGCCACCGACCCGACCGCCCAGGTGGGCGCCTCGGCCGCGGCCGGGGCCCTGGCCGGCGGACACATCAACGCCCACCTGGCCACCGCCGACACCGAGGCGGCCCTGGCCGCGGTCGAAAGCCGTGGCTCCTTCGCCTGAGCCCAGGCCGCGTGGACCCGCCGCGCCATCGCACCCGATGGCGCGGCGAGTTCGCCGTGTCCGGCTCAAGAGGAATCCACCCATACCCTCAGCACCAGCACTGATACAAAGCTCACCGCCACCGGCGCAGCCGCTGCGTCACTCGGCGGTGTGGGCGACAGACGAGATACTCGACGAGATGGCCGGGCACCCCACCTGAGACGCAGAAAGAGGCCCACCAGATGGCGGACCTCTCTATGACCTGCTACTTCGCTGTCGGGACGGCGGGATTTGAACCCACGACCCCTTGACCCCCAGGCACCCCGGCGTAGCCGCCGGGGGTCGCGGACGGTCACCCCATAACACGAACCCGCAGGCCGAGGCCCTGCCCCGGCCACCGAGCAACGGGACCGGTCAGCGCGGGGCGCCCAAGGGCGCCCCTCCCCCAACCCCACCTTCACCCCACCAATACCCGCCGCTGTGCCCCGTCAGGAGGTCGATCATGCAGCTCAAGAGATAGAAGTTGTTAGGTGAGGCCAGCACCGCATCCCCAGATCAGCGAGGTAGCTCGGAGCGCTCCTGTGCTTCAACACAGAGAACCGACTTGGAAAAATCCCAATAGCAGCCGAAGCAAAACTATCGATAACTTTGCTTCGCTTCCCAAAAGGGCCTCCCAGATGGAACCCATCAAGCCCAAGGAAGCGCCATCAGAGACGCAGCCATCCCACTCGATCATGTAATATAAAAATCCTCTTCTCTCGCGTAAGAAGCCGTCGGCAACGCGCGAGCCGACTGGCACCCAGCCGGGGTGTTGGCGGTGAGGTGAGAGAGGAGATGCCGATGAAGGGGAATCCTGAGAGGCACCGCTGGTGGCAACTACTTACGGTAGAGGTCACCAAGACTGCCCTTGCAGTGCTCAGGCACCTGTTCGGGGGCGCCCTGTAAGGGCCTGATCGCAACCATCGACCAGGCCCCCAGGGTCGGGGGTGCGTGGTGGATAGCAGTCTTGACAGGGCTCAGATCCACCATGCACCCTCTAGGGATACGTGCATGAGTATAGGCGCTCAGAGGAAAAACCTCAATTTAGCTAAATTGAGGTTCCAGCCTCCCCGAAGGGCAGCACAGATATCCCCTTCGAGATCATCAGAGCGATTTGAAGCCAAACTTCTCCCACCAAACCACCAGGGACAACCCTGGTCGCAACCGGCGGATGTCGCTGCCTGGAAGCTGAGCCATGCACTCTGATCCTTGCTGGAGAGAGCGAGCCAACCAACATCCTGGCCAGGGTCATCGTTTTGGGCCAGCGAAGACGCCAGGGCACATGTCGGCCAACCCAATGGCGAGGGCGCAGCATCCTTTGACCAGGAGAAACGCGTCCGCAAGAGTACGTCCGTCATACGGGCTACCCAGTTGACGCAGCGAGCGGTGTGCCCACGGGGCCCTTGGCCATCGGGTCCGCGCGGATCTGCTGATGGAAGTGGTTACTCAGCCCGAGGGCATCGCGCACCCCGGGACGACACGGAAACGATCCTGGACGCTCGCCACGGTTCAAGCGCGCTCGCTGTCGAGCCCGTTGGCGATCTTCAGCACGCGGCGGGCAGCCTCGGATACTGCTTCAGGTCGTTGGCGACCGCAAGTCAGGAGAGGTGCAACGCCGGTCCTCGGCCATGGATGGTGTCGTATCGGGACGGCATGCAGTTGGGCAGCGGTACTGTCTGCAAAGACCAGTGGAGTTCGGCATGCACGTGAGCATTCATGATCTGGAGTCCGCTGCTACACGGAACCCCTCCCACCAGGGGGTCGGTGGAAGGGGTTGGGGGATCCGAGCCGTGCTAGGTCAGAGGTAGCGCTTGGGTAGATCGTCCCTCCGCAGCTCGGAGAACGTGATCATCTTCTGGCCGGGGCGAATGAGCACCGCGCCACCGTTGGCGAAAAAGAGCGTGCCCCGCTTCTTGAGATTGAGCAACCCGACCGCCGAGCACAGAACCTGTCGGTGGGTGACCCTCTCGACCCCTTCGGTCTCCGCGAGGGTGTCGGCGACCTCGGGCGGGACCTCCGCGAGGTAGCGGGGGAACTCGTACGAGGTCATGTCACCTTCTCCCCCGCCTCGGCGATCTCCAGCACCGCCAGTACTCGGCGCACCATGTCCCGCTCCTGCCCCATGGACAGGCCCTTCTCCGTCTCCCACACGTCCTGCTCGGTACGGAAAGGCTCCCAGAGCCAGAACCAACCGTCCTCCGCCCGGGACAGGCGGACGTGCTGGCTCTGCTTGCCCTTCTTCAGCTCGATCACCTGGCCGTGATGCGGCAGCGCCTTCAGTCCGCTCTCATCCGCCCAGTGGCACAACCGCTTGGCTGCTTCCCTGGTTTCACTCATGTCCCTTATCTCCCGAAAAGCTATTGAATTCCCTCGTTCACCGGACCGAACTTCGAGGGGCTACAGGAAGATCTTCCGAGAGGAAGGAAAGACAACCTAGGGCGCCTGAACAGGTGAGAACATCGGATAAGGCCGGTTGCCTGTTGTTGATGCTTGGTGGAATTTGGTGGTGTCATGGCGAAACGCAAGGTCAGGCCACACGCAAAGGAGTGGGGAACCGAACTCAAGGTTCTCCGGGCCAAGGCCAACAGAACACAGAAGTCCGTCGCCACTGCCGTGCGATGCTCGGACACGCTGATCTGCGGATTCGAACAGGGGACGCACTGGCCGGGCCGCGACATGGCGGTGAAGCTGGCCGAGGCCCTCCCCGAAGGAAAGTCCCTGGTCACCCTCTGGGACAGGCTCAACTCCAAGAAGTCCTACCCCGACTGGGCCTCGGATCTGGTCAAGGCCGAAGGCCGCACCTTCCTCATGAGGGAGTTCGAGACCACGGTGGTTCCCGGGTTGGTCCAGACGGAGGACTACGCACGGACGCTGATCAAGGCGAACAACTCACTGGGCCCTGCCAGGGACGTCGAGGAGCTGGTGTCCGGCCGGATGGACCGGCAGGAGGTCTGGAACCGCGAAGATCCTCCCCGGATGATCCTCATCCTCAACGAAGCGGTGTTGATGTGCTGTACCGGTGGCCCTCACGTGATGTCAGCCCAGATCACCCACCTGATGGAAATGGTGGAGCACGACCTCATCAGGGTGCACATCATCCCCATGAAGACCAGGCGGCCGCCCTCCACCATGAGTTTCACCCTCCTCAGCTTCAACGGTGAGGCCGACGCCCTGTACGTGGAAGATGGGGTGACAGGCAGGATGGTGAACGAAGAGTCAGAGGTCAGCAGGATGGATAGGATTTTCAGCGATCTCCTGGGAGTCGCTCTATCGCCGGAGGAGTCCCTCAAACTCCTCAACCTCCATCGAAGGAAGCATGAAGATGAGTCTCAAGACTGAGTGGGGGACGTCAACCTACTCCCACGGTAATGGTGGACAGTGCGTAGAGGCCAGACGCACATCCGCCGGCGCCGCCCTCCGTGACACCCAGAACCGGGAGCTGGCGCTCCTGGAGACCCCCTCCGCCGAGTGGTCCGCCCTCCTCCATGCTGTGAAGAGTGAGAGCGCCTGACCTCTCCGGACAGGAAGGAGTTTCGCGATGGAACTCACCAAGGAATGGCGTAAGTCTTCCTACAGCGGAGGAAACGGCGGTCACTGTGTAGAGGCCAAGCGAATCTCTGACGGCGCCGCCCTCCGTGACACCCAGAACCGCTTCCTCGGCCATGTCGAAGCCTCCCGGCTGGAGTGGGGAGCACTCCTCGCGGCCGTCAAGGGTCCGGTCGCGTAGAGCCGTCCCCTCCCCACACCACCCCACCAGTGGCATGAGCACAACGGATCTCCGTTCTTCTGTGGGTCCTGCCGCTTCTAGCGGCAGGACCCACAGTGCGTACGCACGCCTTCCGCACCCCACCTGAACCCGATCAGGCCCCCCGATCGCGACCAGGAAGTGAAACCCGCCCACAAGAAGGGACCCCGGTGTGGAACACAAGGTCGCGTACTCCGTCCAGGAAACCGCCCGAGCGCTGAGCCTGGGCACCACGACCGTCAAGAAGCTCATCGCCACCGGACAGCTCCCCTCCGTCCGCGTCGGCCGGCGACGCCTCGTCCCCCGCTCCGCACTGGAGACCTACATCAACCGCCTCCTAGACGACCAGGCATCCGCTTAGGCTGGACGGGACCGTTCCCGGGAAAGACGAGGAGTGGTGCCCAGAACACCACGCAAGCCCGCCAGGGCAGACCTGGCCGAACGACCCGACGTGTCGGTCTACCTCGACAAGGCGCGCCAGCTCTGGCGCGCGGAGATCCGCCTCCGCCAGGACCCGCACACCGGCCGCTGCCAGGTCAAGAAGGTCAGCAGCAAGAGCAAGCACACCCTCTACGACAAACTCGCCCAGGTGCTGGAAGCGCTGGATGAGGGGGTCAACTCCCCCGCCCGCTACACCGTCGCCGACTGCGTGGCGGAGTTCCTGCGGGACCAGACCGCCGACCTGGCACCCACCACCCGCGACAACTACACACGGCTCGCGCGTACGCACATCACCCTCTACCTCGGCCGGTACCTGCTGGCCGAACTGCGGGTGGCCGATGTGCTCGCCCGGCTCCGGGGCCGCAAACCGCACCTGTCCTCACGGACACTGCGGCTGATGCTCAACCTGCTGGAACGCGCCATCCGCTACGCACAGGTCGAAGAGATGCTGGCCCGCAACGTCGCCGAACTCGCACGGCTGGACCAGCGCGGCAAGCTCAAAGGCGACAAGCCCGGACGGCCCTCCAAGTCCATGACGCTGGAACAGGCCGTAGCGGTGCTCAAGGCGGCGGAAGGCACGGGGTGGTACGCCTACCTGGTGCTCTCCATCGTCACCGGAGCCCGAACCGAGGAGATCCGGGCGCTGGCCTGGGAGCAGATCGACACCAACAGCGGGGTCCCCACAATCCACGTGTGGACCTCGGTGCGAAGTGACGGGGACACCAAGCCCCGACGGTCACGGCGCTCCCTGGAACTGCCCCGCATCGCCGCCAAAACGATCACCGCCCACAAGGCGATGCAGGCCCGGGAGCGTCTCGCGGCGGCCGAGCTGTGACAGGACAACGACCTGGTGTTCTGCACCGGGCACGGGACACCGCTGGACCACCACAACGTCCCGCGGGACCTGCGCACCATCGTGAGAAAGGCAGGACTCAACGACAAGGAATGGACAGCGCGCGAACTGCGCCACACCTTCGTATCCCTGCTGTCGGACCACGGCGTGAGCATCGAGGAGATCTCGCTCCTGATCGGCCACGACGGCACCGACACCACCGAACGCGTCTACCGCCACCAACTGAGGCCGGTACTTCGATCCGGAGCGCGGGTGATGGACGCCATCCTGCACGACGTGAGCTAACGACCCACCCGCCCCCGGTTCAACCCCACTTGCACCCCACCAGAGGCACAGAAAGAGGCCCGCCACCCGGCGGACCCCTCTATGACCTGCTACTGCTCTGTCGGGACGGCGGGATTTGAACCCACGACCCCTTGACCCCCAGTCAAGTGCGCTGCCAAACTGCGCTACGTCCCGGCCGCTGGACGTCGCCGTCTCGGCGCCGCCAACGGGGAAGACTCTACCGCATCTTCGGCGACACTCGCACCGCGTCGGAGAGCAGGATGCGCAAGATCGGTCAAGCGCTCACGGGGACGTCGCGAACATACTGTTCGTATGACCGACCCCATCATCGAACCGCCCTCGGGACGCGACCGGCTACGCGAACTCCTCGACGCCGTCCTGGCCGAGGACAACAGGCGCCTGAGCGACATGGCCGGGCAGGCCCACGCTTCGCCCTTCCACTTCAGTCGTGCCTTCAGCGCCGGCACCGGGGAGTCACCGGTGGCGCTGCGCCGCAGGGTCCTGCTGGAGCGGGCGGCCTGGCAGATCGGACAGGGATCGAGTGTCACCGACGCGGCCTTCGCCGCCGGGTACGAGTCGGTGGAAGGCTTCTCTCGCGCGTTCACGCGCTCCTTCGGGCACCCACCCGGCGCCACCACGGCGGGCAGCGGCCGGTGGCTGTCGGCGCCCAACGGCGTCCACTTCCACCCACCGTTCCACCTGTGGGTGGAGGAGAACCCGAAGGGACGCCCCGACATGGACCTCACCGCCTTCCAGGTGCACCACGACGTGGACGACACCGGAAGGCTCATCGACCTGGCCTCCGCTCTACCCGAGGAGGAGTACCGCAAGGTGCGCTCCCCCGGGCGAACCGTACTGGCCTGGGACGGCCCCGAGGAGTCGATCGCACACACCCTGGATCTCCTGGTGTGGTCCAAGGAGGTCTGGCTCGCCTCCATCGAGGGCACCGACTTCCCCGAACGCGGCGGCGACGATCCCGTCGTGTTGCGGGATCGACATCGGGAGGCGGGAGCGAGGTGGATCGCCACCGTCGAGGACATCGGGCGGCGTGGTGCCTGGGGCGACCGGCTCATCGACGCGCTGTGCGAACCCCCGGAAAGCTTCGCTCTGGGCGGGGTCGTCGTACACGTGCTCACCTACGCGGCGCATCGCAGGCAGCTCGTACGGCACATGCTGCGCGAGACGGGCCTGGAGGTGGACCACGGAGACCCCATCGAATGGCTTCAGGACCGATACGGAGGATCGACATGAGCAGGACCGTCTACGAGACCGCCACCAGCCTGGACGGATTCATCGCCGACCCGGCGGGGTCCTTGGACTGGTTGTTCGCGGTGCAGGGCGCCCGACAGGGGGAGGACGACAGCGAGGCGATCGACGAGACCACCGAATTCATCGAAAGCGCCGGCGCGATCCTGCTGGGAGCGACCACCTACGAGTGGATCCTTGGCCACGAGGAACCCCGGACCTGGCCATACGAGGCGCCCACCTGGGTCCTCACCCATCGTGAGTTGCCCCGGTTGGAGGGGGACCTGCGCTTCCTCAGCGCCGACACCGACGAGGAACTGCGCGTGCTGCACGAGGACATGGTCGAGGCCGCCGCCGGCCGTGACGTCTGGGTGGTCGGCGGCGGAAGAATCGCCGCCGACCTGGCCCGGTTGGGCCTGCTCGACGAGGTGTCGGTGTCCGTGGCCCCGATCAGCCTGGGCGGCGGCGCACCGCTTCTGGACGGTCGGGTGGAGTTGCGGCCACTGTCGGTCAAGCTCGCGGGAGCCTTCGCCTGCCTGCGCTATGAGGTGGTCAAGCCCTGAGGCAGCGGTCGGCCTCCGCCACCTGGTCCTCGTCCAGGACGGTGATCCCGTGGGCGCGGAGCAGGTGGGCGGTGATCCCCTCCCCCACCACCTTGCGGCCGGTGAAGGTCCCGTCGTAGACCTCGTGGGGGCCACAGGAAGGACTGGACTGTTTGAGCAGCGCCACGGTCGCCCCGTGGGCCTGGGCGGTGGCCAGGGCCGCGCGAGCCCCCGAGACGAAGTGGTCGGTCACGTCCGCGCCCTCGGGGGTGAGGACGCGGGCCCGGCCGGCGAGGACGTCCGAAGCGTCGGCACCCGGCTCGATCTCGGCCGGAGGCCGGGGCACGGGCAACCCTCCGGCGACCTCGGGGCAGTGCACGACCATACGCCCCTCGTGGCGCCAACGTTCGACGGTGGTGTCGTCCACCGGTTTGGCCCGCCCGTCGAAACGCACCCGGCGCCCCATCAGGCAGGCGCTGACCAGCACTTTGCGCATACGTCCACGCTACCCGGAGCCAGGTGTGCGCATCTCGTCGACCGACACGAAAGAGGGCTCCCCGGGCGTGGGAGCCCTCCACGGACCATGTCCAGTCCCTGTTTTGTGAACCACGGGGGGTCACCGTTCGGGCGCCGTCAGGGTTTGGGAGGTGCCGTGGGTGGGATCGCGAGGAACGAGCCATCACACCGTAGGTGCCGAAGGTTCCTGACTTGCCTTTTGGCGCCCGAACACGCCAAAGCGAAGCGGAGGCGCAAAACAAACACCTAGCGGCGGGAGCCACCACCGCGCGACTTGCGGTCGGCGCGCGTGCTGCCCTTGGAGGCGCGACCCGGGGTGCCGGCCCCGCCCTTCTTCTCCCGGATACGCATACTGATGTGCACCGGGGTGCCCTCGAATCCGAAGTCCTCGCGCAGCCGTCGCTCGACGAACCGGCGGTAGTTGTCCTCCAGGAACCCGGTCGTGAACAGGATGAAGTGCGGCGGCCGCGAACCGGCCTGGGTCGCGAACAGGATCTTGGGCTGCTTGCCACCACGCACCGGCGGCGGGGTCGCCGCCACCAGATCCTTGAGCCAGTTGTTGAGCTGACCGGTGGGAACACGCTGGTTCCACCCGTTCAGGCTGGTCTCGATCGCCGGAACGAGCCGCTCCATGTGGCGTCCGGTGGTCGCGGAGATGTTCACCCGAGGAGCCCAGGCGACTCGGGACAGCTGCCGGTCGATCTCCTTCTCCAGGTAGACGCGGCGTTCCTCGTCCAGGATGTCCCACTTGTTGAAGGCCAGGACCAACCCTCGGCCGGCCTCCACCACCTGCTCCACCACACGGATGTCCTGCTCCGCCAACGGTTCACTGACGTCCATCAGCACCACGGCCACCTCGGCCCGTTCCAGAGCGGTGCCGGTGCGCATGGTCGCGTAGTAATCGGCGCCCTGGAGCGCGCGGAAGCGGCGGCGGATGCCGGCGGTGTCGATGAACTTCCAGGTCTTGCCGCCCAACTCGATGAGTTCGTCGACCGCGTCGCGGGTGGTACCCGCCACCGAGTCCACGACCACCCGGTCCTCACCGGCCAGGCGGTTGAGCAGGCTGGACTTGCCGACGTTGGGACGACCGAGCAGGGCCACCCTCGGCGGGCCATCCTCTTCGTCCGGCTCGTCTTCACCTCGGGGTGTCTCCGGGAAGGCGTCGACGATGGCGTCGAGCATGTCTCCGGTCCCACGACCGTGCAGGGCACTGATCGGGAAGGGCTGCCCCACACCCAGGTTCCACAGGTCGAGGGCGTCGGCCTCCTGCTGACCACCGTCGACCTTGTTGGCGGCCAACACCACGGGGCGCTTGGTGGCGCGCAGAACCCGGGTGACGGCGGCGTCCGCGTCGGTGATGCCGACGGTGGCGTCCACCACGAACAGGATGACGTCGGCGGTCTGCGCGGCGTATTCGGCCTGGCGGGCGACCATCGCCGCCAAACCGCTGACGCTGGTCTCCCATCCACCGGTGTCCACCAGCGTGAAGCGGTGGTTCTGCCACTCGGCGTCGTAGGCGACCCGGTCACGGGTCACCCCCGGCACGTCCTCGACCACGGCCTCGCGGCGGCCGATGATCCGGTTGACCAGGCTGGACTTACCGACGTTGGGGCGGCCGACCACGGCGACGACCGGTAGGGCCGGTTCCTGGTCCTCGGACTGGTGTCCCACATCGGACACGTCGAACTCACTCATTGCTCACAACTCCCGGTTCAAGGTCCTCGCGCGCCCAGGATGCGTGCCGCGAGGATGCGTAGGATTCGACGCGATCGCCACGTGAATCAAGGCCGGCGTCCGGTATCGAACGTCCGTACCGCCACAGGGGCAACCCCCATGGTGTGTTCTGTGTTCCCCCGAGGGAGAGGGTGTGGCCCCTCTCTCCCGAGCCGCCCGGCCCGACTACTTGACCTGGGCTTCCTCGGCCAGCTGCAGCACCAGGGCGATGACCTCCGCCAGGGTCAGGCCGGTGGTGTCGAGTTCGGTGGCGTCGGCGGTCCGGGTCAGCGGAGAGTGGGCACGGCTGGAGTCCAGTTCGTCCCGACGGATCAGGTCCGCCTGGGTGGCGGCCACGTCCACCGTCTGGACCTCCTTGCTGCGCCGCTGGGCGCGGGCCTCGGCGCTGGCGGTGATGAACAGTTTCACCGGGGCGTCGGGAGCCACGACCGTGGTGATGTCCCGGCCCTCCACCACGATGCCGGCGGACTCGGCTCGGGCCGCCTCGATGATCTCGCGCTGGGTCCGCACCAATGACTCGCGCACCTCGGGCACCGCCGAGACCGCGCTGACGTTGGTGGTGACCTCCTTGCCGCGAATGGCGGTGGCCACGTCACGACCGTCGACCGCCACGGTGGGGGCGTCGGGGTCGGTACCCATGGTGATGATGGGGCGCTCGACGTTGGCGGCCACCGAGACGGGGTCGTGGACGTCCACCCCATGGTGCAGCATCCACCAGGTCAGAGCCCGGTACATGGCCCCGGTGTCGAGGTAGCGCAACGCCCGCGCCTTGGCGACACCCTTGGCCGTGCTCGACTTGCCCGACCCGGAGGGACCGTCGATGGCGATGACGATTCCCGTGCCCTGCGCGCTCACTACTGTTGTCTCCCTCGGCCATGCACTGTTTGCCAACGCCTCAGCCTACCTTCGCGCGAGGCCGCGCGATACCAGTACGAAACGCGACGTAGCGCGCACCCGACAGGCGATGGGAGCAGTGGCCGAAAGAGTGTTCTCAGGCGCCGGGGTGGACCGACCATCCGTCGTCCGTCAAAGCCTCGGCGAGCGAGTTCACGGCCTCGGGCAGCACGTACAGTTCGGCCACACCGAGCGGCAGGCCGGGGCTGTGCTCGATGCGTACGTCCTCGATGTTGACCCCGGCGGTGGCGGCCGCCGCGAACAGGCGGCCCAGCGCCCCGGGCTCGTCGGGGATGACCACGGGAATGACCGCGTACTCGGGACGACGGACCGTGCCGTGCTTGCCGGGAATGCGCCCGTGGCCCGAACGGCCCCGTTCCAGCAGGTCACGCACGGGCTCCAGGGAAACGGTGGCCTCGTTCGAGTGAGCGGTGTGAGTGCGCAGTGCCTCGGCGGTGGCGGCCAGATCCGCGGCCATCTCGGCCAGCACCCGGGCCACCGGTGCGGCGTTGTGGGTAAGGATCTCCTCCCACATCCCAGGGTCTCCACCGGCGACGCGGGTGACGTCGCGGACCCCCTGCCCGGCCAGGGTCAGCGCGACCTGGTCCCCGCCCAGAAGTCGTGCGGCCACCGCGGAGGAGGCCACGTGCGGGGCGTGCGAGACCAACGCCACCGCTTGGTCGTGCGCCGCTCCGTCCAGAACGAGCGGATCGGCTCCGCACAGCCGGGCGAGTTCGGTCACCACGGCCACGGAAACGGGGTCGGCCTTGCCGGTGGGGCACAGCGCCCAGGAACGGCCCAGGAACAGATCGGCGCGGGCGGCACCGGGGCCGTGTTTTTCCCGACCCCCCATGGGGTGACCGGGCACGAACGTGGCCATGTCACAGCCCAGCCGCTGCGCCTCGCGTAGAACGCTGACCTTCACACTGGCCACATCGGTGTACACCTGGGCCAACCCACGGTCTTGGGCGTCGCGCAACACCCTCGGGATGATGGCCGGCGGGGCGGCGATCACCGCCAGATCGGCGGGCGCGACCTGGGCGGCCTCCTCCAGGGGCCGACCGGCACCCAGGTCACAGGCCAACCGAAGCGAGGCGGGGTCGGGGTCGGTCAAGGTGACGTCGACCTCGTGCGCACGCAAGGCCAAGGCGATCGACGTGCCGATCAGTCCGGCGCCGATCACCATGACCCGGCGCAACTCGGTCCGTCGTTCCTCGCCTGTACACGCTTTGGCGTTCACACTCACCGCTCCCACCTTCGACCTGCGCTCACGCCCCAGAGTACGGTTCCGAGCCCTTGGGAGGGACCTTCACCCACTGTGACCGGGGTGAGGGCTACTGGGCGATGTCCAGGCGCAGGGCTTGGGCCCCGCGCAGGTAGACGTGCTGGACTTCGGACCGGGGACGGTCTGTCTCCACGTGCGCCATGAGCCGCACGACCCGGGGCAGGGCGTGCGGAACGGAGATCTCGGTGGCACACATGAGCGGAACCTCGGCGAACCCGAGCCCACGGGCGGCCAGCGCCGGAAACTCACTGGTGAGATCGGGGGTGGCGGTGAAGAGCACGCTGATCACCTCGTCCGGGGTGAGTTCGTTGCGTCGCATCACCTCGGAGACCAGTTCCACCGTGGCCTCCAAGACCTGTTCGCGTTCGTCCGCGTCGACCTGTATCGCACCCCGGATGGCCCGTACCGCCACGTTCGTTCCCGCCTTGCCATCATCGCTGTTCACCGCCCGGAGAATACCCGGAACGGCGGCCGCCCCGGGTGTGGGGCGACCGCCGTCAACTGTACCGACAGCGTGGTTACAGACCCGCCACCTTGTACAGTTCACCGACCTCGCGCTGGGTGAGCGCACGCATCGTGCCCAGCTTGAGAGTGTTCAGGCCGATCGGTCCGACCTGGGTGCGGGCCAGGTCCGCGACCGGGTGACCCACCGCCTCCATGAGGCGACGCACGATGTGCTTGCGCCCCTCGTGCAGGCGGATCTCGACCAGGGCCTGCTGATCGTCGTTGTCGACCACGCGGAAGGAATCGACCTCCACGGGGCCGTCCTCCAATTCCACGCCCTTCTTTATCTCGCGCGCCACGCGCTGGGGCACCGGTCCAGGCACCTTGGCGATGTAGGTCTTGATGACCTTGTACCGCGGGTGGGTGAGCCGGTTGGCGAGCTCGCCATCGTTGGTCAGCAGGATCAGACCCTCGGTCTCGGTGTCCAGTCGACCGACGTGGAAGATGCGCTCGGAGGTCTGACCGGTGTAATCGGCCAGGGTCGGACGCCCCTGAGGGTCCCACATGGTACTGACCACACCGCGTGGCTTGTTCAGTGCGAAGTACAGCTTGTCCGGGGCGGTGACCACGCGTACGTCGTCGACGCGGATCTCGGAGGTCTCGGGATCCACCCTGGCTCCGAAGCGGCGGACGATCTGACCATCGACGCTGACGCGGCCGGCGGCGATCATCTCCTCGCTGGCACGGCGGCTGGCGACACCGGCCGCGGCGAGCGCCTTCTGCAGGCGGATGCCGTTGGGCACGTCCGTGTAGGAGTCACGGTCCTCATCGGAGTAGCGGTCCTCGTCGCGCGGGTCATAGTCGGCGCGCAGCGCGTTGAGGCGCTCACGTGCGGCCTTGGAGAGCTGGTTCTCCCCCTTGCCGCCACCGGCCCGGACCGGTCCCCGCCGTTCGTCACGGCGCGGACGGTCCTGCCGTCGGTTGTCGCGATGCTCGTCACGGCCATGCGAGCGCCGATCGTCGCGGTCGAACCGGCCACCGCCACGGGGACCATCACGCCGATCACGATCACCACGGGGACCATCACGCCGGTCCCGGTCACCACGGGAACCATCACGCCGGTCCCGGTCACCACGGAACCCACCACGGCCACGGTCATCACGCCGATCGTCGCGCCCAAAGGAACGACGCTCATCACGCTCATCACGACGCGGACGCTCATCACGCTCAAAACGCCCACCACGACGATCGTCACGGTCGAAGGAGCGCCCACCACGCCGATCATCACGGTCGAACCGGCCACCGCCACGGGGACCATCACGCCGATCACGATCACCACGGGGACCATCACGCCGATCTCGGTCACCACGGAACCCACCACGATCGCGATCCTCGCGTCGCGGACGGTCATGACGTCCGCCGCCCCGGCGGTCGTCACGCTGTTGGGGGCGGCGGTCACGGCCGCCGCGGTTGTCATAGTCGCCGCGCTCACCGCGCGGGGCGTATCCGTCGCCGCGCTCACCGCGGGGACGTTCGTTGTCAGTTGTGCTCACCGGTGTCGTCAAGACCTTCGATGTCGTCGGGGAGGAACGGTGCCAGATCAGGCAATTCATCCAGGCCTCGCAGGCCCAACCGTTCCAGGAAATAGGAGGTGGTCCGGTACAGCATGGCACCGGACTCGGGGTCGTGACCGGCCTCTTCGATCAGGCCCCTCAGTACGAGGGTACGCATGACTCCGTCACAGTTGACCCCGCGTACGGCGGAGACCCTGCCACGGGAGACCGGTTGGCGGTAGGCGACCACCGCCATCGTCTCGAGTGCGGCCTGGGTGAGCCGCACCTCTTGCCCCTCCTTGAGGAAGTGTTCGACGATGTCGGCGCACTCGGGGCGTGTGTACACACGCCACCCCTCGGCCACCGCCCGTAGATCGAAACCCCGTCCCTGCTCGGTGTATTCCCGAGAAAGTCCCTCCAGGGTGCGGGTGACCACGTCGAGGGGGACCTCCATGGCGCGGGCCAGGTCGTACTCGGACACCGGCTGGTCGACGACCATCAGGACCGCCTCCAGGTCACGGCGGAGTGTGGCCGGTGCCTCATCGAGGTCGGTGGTGTGTTCGGCGCTCAAGTCTGTTCCCCCTGTTCGGCGGGTGACTCCGCCTCGTCGTAGTCGCTCTCCACCTCGACGTCGCCCTCACCCCCGGTCCAGGTGACGACCAGCTCACCGAGCGGTTCGGGTTGTTCGAAGCCCACGTTCGAGGCACGGTACAGCTCCAGCAGGGCCAGGAAACGGGCGACGACCTCGAAGGTACCGGTGCATTCGACGGTCAGCTGCGCGAAGGTGAGCCGCCCGTGCTCGCGTAGTTCGACCACCATCAGTTCGGCCTGTTCCTTGACGGAGGTCTTGGCCTGATGGATGTGGGTGACGGGGACGCTCGGCGGTTCCTTGGGTGTGAAGACCATTCCGGCCAGGGCCGCGAACTCCTGCGGTCCCAGCTTGAACAGTACGTCCGGGCGCATACCCGCGAACCGTTCCTCCAAGGGGACCGCACGGGCGTAGCGGCGCCCTTGCGTGGCCAGCCGCTCCCGCATGTAGGAGGCGACCTCCTTGTAGGCCCGGTACTGCAACAGTCGGGCGAACAATAGGTCGCGAGCCTCCAACAGGGCCAGATCGGCCTCGTCCTCCACGTCGCCGCGCGGTAGCAACCGGGCCGCTTTCAGGTCCAGCAGAGTGGCGGCCACCAGCAGGAAGTTGCTGGCCTGATCCAGGTCCCACCCGTCCCCGTGTGCGCGGATGTGCGCGATGAACTCGTCGGTGACCTTCGACAGCGACACCTCGGTGATGTCCAACTTGTGCTTGGAGATCAATGCGAGGAGGAGGTCGAAGGGGCCCTCGAAGTTGTCCAGGTGTACCTGGAAGGCGTTCTCCCCGCCCCCAGCGCCCTCCTCCGCCGAGGTGGGCTTCCCCTCCTGCTCAGTCACCATGGCGGGACCACGTCGTTTCACTCATGGATCAAGGGTGACACCGTCCGGGACCTCACCGTGACGTGTCGGATCCAGGCCGTGCGCTCCCCGGCGTGCGGTCCGGACCCGTGTCAGTCCTCGCTGAGGCGACGTACCAACATGCTGTTCGGTCCATGCTCCTCGAAGTCGGCGAGCAACACGGCCACCGCTTCACGCACCAGTCGGCCCCGATCGGTCGACAGGCCATGTTCGGCCCGCAGGGACAGGCGGGTCTGCTCCAAGGCCAATAGTTCGGGCCCGGAGACGTAGACGGTGATCTTCTCGTCATGGCGCTGACGTCCGCTGGGTTTGGGCGCCCTACGGGCGACCTTGCCACCGCGCCTGGAACCCTTCCCGTCCTTGGCACCGTTGGCGCCGCCCGTGCTCTGGTCGCCGTTGGTCTTATCGTCGGACCTTTTCGCCGAGGTCTCGACCGCTTTTGGGCGTTGCTGCTCCGGTGGTTGGGGCCGGCGCTCGGTCTCCGGCTGCTCCCCTTCGGGGTCCGAGGGACGGAAGAACAGCTCGTCCGCCCCGGGTAGCGTCACGCGCCGTGACCGCTGAGAGGCCACCTCGCCAGCACCTCCTTGGCCAGAGCCCGGTAGGCGTTGGCCCCGGCCGAGGACGAGTCGAACCTGGTGATGGGTTCGCCGGCCACGGTGGCGTCCGGGAAGCGCACGGTGCGGTTGATCACCGTGCCGTAGACCTTGTCGCCGAAGCCGTCCACGATGGTGGAGAGCACCTCGCGGGCGTGCAGGGTGCGCGGATCGTACATGGTGCCGAGGAATCCGTCGATGACCAGGTCCTCGTTGAGACGTTCCTGGACCTTTTGGATCGTGTCCATCAATAGGGCCACACCGCGCAGCGCGAAGAACTCACATTCCAACGGCACGATGACACCGTCGGCGGCGGTCAGCGCGTTGACGGTGAGCAGACCCAGCGAGGGCTGACAGTCGATCAGGACGACGTCGTAGTCGTTGATGACCGGACGCAGGGCCCGCCCCAACATCTGTTCACGGGCCACCTCACCGACCAACTGCACTTCGGCGGCCGACAGGTCGATGTTGCTCGGGATCAGGTCCAGACCGTCGACATCCGTTTTGAGCAGCACGTCCTGAACCGTCACGTCCCGCTGCATGAGCAGGTTGTAGACGGTCAGGTCCAACTCACGCGGGTCCAACCGGCCCAGACCCACCGACAGGGCTCCCTGCGGGTCGAAGTCGACCAGCAGCACCCGTCTACCGTACTCGGCGATGGCGGCGCCGAGGTTGATGGTGGTCGTGGTCTTACCGACTCCACCCTTCTGATTACAGAGTGCTACAATCCGTGCCGGGCCGTGTTCATCCAACGGCTCTGGTTCCGGATAGGTCCGTTCGGGTCTCTTGGTGTGCAGCTCGGCCCCCGTGTTGCGTGTCGTCCCCCACGGGTTGTTCACCGGGTCGGCGAGGTCTCCCTCACCAACGGGTGCGGTGTTCGCCGCCTCGTCGTACTCCGACCAGTTCACAACCCTTGACCTCCCCTACGGACCGGCCACGGCCCGATGGGACTCCCTGACCTCTCCCACGACTGACCGCCGTCGGAAACTCAATATGTCGACAGCAACGTACCTTCGTGCGGCGACTCTAGAACGGCGACACGGCGCACTTCAACACGATCCGACGAGTATTCCTCGCTGGGCGAACCGAGGGCTCTCGACCGCACTTACCCTTCCTTCTCGTAGGAGAAGGGTACACACCAGACACCCGCCTCTCACTCCGAGCAGTGGACCCCTGCCCCCACCTGCGCGGTCCCGCCGGCGCGCTCCACGTTCAGCGTCGCGCCCTCGGGTGGCTGGAGGCGTACACCTCCCGCAACCGTTCCACGGTGACGAGTGTGTACACCTGGGTCGTGGTGACCGAACTGTGCCCCAGCAACTCCTGCACGACACGGATGTCGGCCCCACCATCGAGCAGGTGGGTGGCGAAGGAATGCCGCAAGGTGTGCGGAGAGATCCCCTCGACCCCGGCCCGTTCGGCGATCGCCGTCAACAACGCCCACCCACCTTGCCGGGTCAGTCTCCCCCCGCGCACGTTGACGAACAGTGCCGCCCCACCCCGGCCGGAGGCCGCCAGGGTCGGCCGTGCCCTGGTCAGGTACCCGCCCAGGGCACGACGCGCGTGCGAGCCGAGCGGCACCAGGCGCTCACGCCCGCCCTTGCCACGGAACCGCACCAACCCGACCTGTTCGGTGGCCTCCACCGCGTCGGCGACGTCGTCCACGTCCAGACCCACCGCCTCCGAAATCCGTGCGCCGGTGCCATAGAGCAGTTCCAACAACGCGCGGTCGCGTAGGGCCAGCAGGTCGGTCCGGGCGTCGGAGGCGGGCGCCTCGTCGGGGCCGGCCCGTACCAGCAGACTCTCGACCGTCTCCAACGGGACGGCCTTGGGCAGACGCATGGGTGGAGCGGGCGGGGTCACCTCCACCGCCGGATCGGTCTGGGACCACCCTTCACGCACCGCGAACCGGTGCAATCCGCGCACTGCGGCCAGGGCGCGTCCGGCCGAGGCCGCGCTGAGCGGCGCGTGGTCCTCGTCGCCCTCCCGCAGGGCCGCGAGGAAGGCCCCGATGCGCGCGGAGGACACCTCCCCCAGGTCGCTCACCCCCGACTCGCCCAGGTATCGCACGTATCGGCGCAGGTCCCGCCGGTAGGCGGCCAGGGTGTTGTCCGCCAGTGCCCGCTCGGCGCTCAGGTGGTCCAGGAAGGCGGCACGAACACCGCCCAGGGCCCCCCGTTCCAGCCCCTCCAGGTCTCCGAGGCGGGGTTCGCCCTCCACCGGGTCGCTCACCGTTCCCACCCCGGTCAGTGGTTCGAGGCCACGGGCAGGGTCGCGAAACCGTCCGCGGCCACGGCGTGGGCGGCCAGGATCCCGATCACCGTCGCCCCGTTGTGCAACCGTCCGGCGAGCACGGCGCGCACCGCCTCCTCCAGCAGCAGCCATTCGGCGGCCAGGTCGGATTCCTCGTGTTCACGTACGAAGTCGATCTCCTCCGCCGGCACCTCGGACAGGTCCCGGGCGAGGAAGACGTGGATGCGTTCGTTGGAGAAGCCGCTACTGGGGAAGAAGTCGGGCAACTTGTGCCAGGTCTCGGCCCGCAGCCCCGCCTCCTCCACCAGTTCGCGCCGCGCCGTGGCCAGCGGGCCCTCCCCCACCACGTCCAGCACCCCGGCCGGCAACTCCCACAGGGTGTGCCGGGTGGGGTGCCGGTACTGGCGCTGTAGCAACACCCTGCCCTGCTCGTCCATGGCGACGACCACCGCGGCCCCCGGATGGTCCAGGTAGTCGCGAGAGGCCACGGTGGTTCCCTCACCGTTCGTTCCGGGCATCTCCACCCAGTCCGTACGCATCCCGCACTTGGCGCCGCGAAAGCGTTCCTGTGAACGTCGCACCGGCCATGACGCGGGGGCGTCCGCGACTCTCGCGTACGCCCCCGTCATCTCGTCCTCGGCCTGGCGGGTCTGGTCGGCCATTCGGCCCCTTTCAAGGCTCGGGCCCCACCCGCCGGGCGAACGCTAGGACACCTTGTGCTCCAGTGCGGCCAAGACCAGTCCGCGAAAGAGCGGGTTGGCGTTGGTCGGGCGGGACCGCAGCTCCGGGTGCGCCTGCGTCGCGAGGAAGAAGGGATGCACATCCCGGGGCAGTTCCACGTACTCCACCAGCTTGCCATCCGGGGAGAGTCCGGAGAACACCAGACCCGCCCCTTCCAGCTTGGAACGGTAGGCGTTGTTGACCTCGAAGCGGTGCCGGTGGCGCTCGGACACCTGGGCTTGGTCGTCGTAGAGCTCGCGGACCAGGGTGCCCTCACCCAGTTCCGCCGGGTACAGGCCCAGACGCATGGTGCCACCCATGTCACGCTCACCGGCGACCACGTCCTCCTGGTCGGCCATGGTGGCGATGACCGGCTCGGCGGCCTTGTCGTCGAACTCGAGGCTGTTGGCGCCCTCCAGGCCGAGCACGTTGCGGGCGTATTCGATGACCAGGCCCTGCAGACCCAGACAGATACCCAGCAACGGCACCTTGTTCTCCCGCGCGTAGCGGATGGCGCCGAGCTTGCCTTCGATACCGCGCACACCGAAACCGCCGGGGACCAGGACACCATCGGCTCCGTCGAGTTCGGCGGCCGCACCCGAAGGGCTGGCACAGTTGTCACTGGCCACCCAGCGGATGTTCACCCGGGTATCGGTGGCGAACCCGCCGGCGCGCAGCGCCTCACTGACCGACAGGTAGGCGTCGGGCAGGTCGATGTACTTACCGACCAGGGCGATGGTGACCTCGTGGTCGGGCTGGTGCACACGTCGCAGCAGTTCGTCCCACTCGGTCCAGTCCACGTCGCGGAACGGCATGCCCAGACGGCGTACGACGTAGGCGTCCAGCCCCTCACGGTGCAAGACCTTGGGGATGTCGTAGATGGAGGGGGCGTCGGGGGTGGAGACCACCCCGGCCTCGTCCACGTCGCACATGAGGCTGATCTTGGACTTCAGGCTTTGCGTGATGGGACGGTCCGAACGGCACACGATGGCGTCGGGCTGGATACCGATGCTGCGCAGAGCGGCGACCGAGTGCTGGGTCGGCTTGGTCTTCATCTCACCGGCCGGGCCCAGGAACGGGATGAGGGACACGTGCAGGAAGAAACAGTTGTCCCGGCCGATCTCGTGACGGATCTGACGTACCGCCTCCAGGAAGGGCTGTGACTCGATGTCGCCGACGGTGCCACCGATCTCGGTGATGACGATGTCGACCTCGGGAGTCTCCATCGCGTAGATGCGCGACTTGATCTCGTTGGTGATGTGCGGAATGACCTGCACGGTGTCACCGAGGTAGGCGCCTTGGCGTTCCTTGGCGATGACGCTGGAGTAGATCTGGCCGGTGGTGACGTTGGCCGAGGCGGACAGTTCCACGTCCAGGAAGCGCTCGTAGTGGCCCACGTCCAGGTCGGTCTCGGCGCCGTCATCGGTGACGAACACCTCGCCGTGCTGGAAGGGGTTCATCGTCCCCGGGTCCACGTTGAGGTAGGGGTCCAGCTTCTGCATGGTGACCCGAAGGCCCCGCGACTTCAGGAGTCGTCCCAGGCTGGAGGCGGTCAGGCCCTTGCCAAGACTGGAGGCGACGCCGCCAGTAACGAAAAGGTGCTTGGTACTCGCGGCGGATGCCAAAGTGTTGCTCCCGTGGTGTGAGTGGCTACGGCGGGCCCAATCGAGCCGAGCGGCCGTGCGGCGGTCCGGGTCCGAGCGGCGGCGATGCCGTTCCAGCACGTCGGACTCCACGGGGCACCAGGATAACAGGCCCCCCGTTCGTCCACACATGGAACGTCCCCTCTGTCCCGGCTGTTCCCTTGGGCGACCTGCGCGATCATCGGTGCCTCGGGCACTCGGCCCACGCCCCGGTGGCATGAAGGTGGCGAAGGCAACAGCGAGTACTCGTCCGAAGGTGGCCTCGACCCATTCCTGGAATCGGCACCATCGCCCCTGGGGAGAGCACCGGGAACGACGTACGTAGACCGTTGCCGACCGTCCAGGAGCCCGCGAGGTCGTGCGGGTTGGACGAGGAGGCCTACCGAGAACGCCTCGGTGAGTGGCGTGCGCTGCTCTCGGTGGCGAAGGGACGCCGTGTGCGTTCGGAGTTCGTGTGGCGGCTGCCCGGCGATCGGTCCCAGGAGCTTGGGCGGCTCGTCGAGGCCGAACTCTCGTGCTGTCCCTTCCTGCGTCTGAGGGTGGCCGAGGAAGAGGACCGAGTGCTGCTGCGAGTGGGTCTGGAGGCACGCCGCCGGCCCGCTCCCGAGAGTCGGGCCGAGCAGGCCGTCCGCCTTCTGGGCGCCCTGACCTGAGGACCCGCTTCAGGCGGGGAAGTTCCCGGCCCGCCCCAGATAGGCGGGCGGGGTCTTGCCGAG
>NZ_ANBD01000068.1 GCF_000341005.1 Nocardiopsis alkaliphila YIM 80379
CCGAGACGGAGACCCCGGTGCGCAGACCACTGCGGTGCAACAGGTAGAGCAAGTCCTCGGTGGCGATGTTGCCGGTCGCGGCGGGCGCGAAGGGGCAGCCCCCGAAACCACCCAGGCTGGAATCCAACACCCGCACCCCCGCCTCCACCGAGGCCAACGCGTTGGCGTAACCCGTGTTGCGGGTGTTGTGGAAGTGACAGCGCAGCGTCCGCCCAGGCGCGGCCTCCTCGGTCAGCCTCAGCAGCTCACGGACCTGGAAGGGCACCCCGACCCCGATGGTGTCGGCCAACGCGATCTCCACCGCACCGGTGTCGGCGACCCGCCGCACCACCTCGGCGACCCGTTCGGGGGCCACCTCACCATCGAAGGGGCAGCCGAAGGCGGTCGAGATCGTGACGCTGAGCGGCACTCCCGTGCCTTCCAAGGCCTTGTCCATGTCGACCAGGGAATCCAGCATCTCCTCGACCGTGCATCCCTGGTTGCGGACACAGAAGCCGTCGGTGGCCGGAACCGCCACGTTCACCTCGGACACACCGGCCTCCAAGGCGCGGTCCAGGCCCCGCCTGTTGAGCGCCAACCCGATGAAGGACACCCCGGGTTCGCGCCGGACGCCCGCCATGACCTCCTCGGCCCCGGCCATCTGCGGCACCCGCTTGGGGTTGACGAAGCTGACCGCCTCGATGCGCCGTACCCCGGTAGCGACCGCCCGGTCGATCAGTTCGATCCGATCCTCGACCGACAGCACGGTGGACTCGTTCTGAAGACCATCGCGCGGCCCCACCTCCACGATCTCCACGTGCTCGCCGCCCTCGGGCCCATGGTCGTTCGCGGTCATCGAATCCACCCTCTTTCACGCCCCGTCGCGCTGACGCGCCCAGGCTAGTGGAGGGTCGGAGTGGGGTCCTTCAGCGGGTCGGGCCAGTCCCCTCCTCCACGGGAGGAGGGGAAGGTCCTGGCCTGAAACCCTTGATGGTCTCGACTCGACTCCGGGAAGCCCACGGCTTCACCCACTTCGTGCCGCCCGCCGTCAGCGCAAGGCCAGGGCCGGGCGGATCTCCCAGGTCGTCCAGACCGGGCGGTAACCCATGCGATGCCAGAAGGGCCCCGACAAGGGGTTCATCGCCGCGTAGTTGAGCACGGACACCCCCACCCCATGGCTGTCCAGTGCTTGATGGGCCTGACTGACCAGGGCGGTACCGATCCCATGACCACGCTCGGCGCCGGTCACCACTCCGTAGCCGATGTGCGCGATCGGACGCGCTCGGACCAGGGACCTGGCCCAGCGGGAACGCTCGGGCGGGGAGACCCACAGCAGACCGACCGCACGGCCACGGCGTTCGGCCAACCAGATCCACGAACGCGAACGATTCAGGGCCCGAGCCGCCACCTTACGGGTCTGTTCGGCGGTGTCGGGTTGCAGGAACACTCCACCGAAATGCTGTTCGTAACGGTGTTCCTCCATCAACAGGCCCACTACCTGGGTCAGGTCGCTGATGTCGGCCAGCCGGATCGCCACGTCACGCGGAGGCAGTGAGGGCGGCACCCCTCGACGGCGTTGACGAGCCGCGAGCACCGTGTAGGGCTGTAGACCATGGCGTTGCAGCGGGATGATCCCCGCCACGTCCCGGGCGGGCCAGCTGACCAGGGCCGCCGACTCCGATCCGGTACCGGTCGGCAGATCCTCCAGCTGATCGCGCCAACTGGTGAGCAGCGAGTCCAGGGCACGGGCCGGATCGGGGCCGCCCACGATGGGGGTGAGCCAGTGCTGGTCGGGCACGCCCCATATGCGGCCGACCTCGCCCGGCTGGTACCAGGTGTAGTGCATGCTGCCGGCGGCGACGGGACGGCCGTCCTCATCGCTGACGGTCAAAAGCGGGTAGGAATCGGGGGAGAAACCCACGGGTTCGGGCAACAGGGGGTCCGACTCGGCCCAACGTTGGGCGGCCGAACGCACCAACGGGTCGAGTCCGATGTCGCCCCCGGGCGACTCATCATGTCGCACCCGTGCGACATAACCGCTCATCCACCCCTCCCCTAGCGGGTCCTTGTCAAGCGAACACCCTCGGTCCCACCTCGCGTGGGCCGGACCGCGAGGTGCCATCGCGTCGCCTTCCCACGGTCGTCGTGTCCATACCGTGGAAGGACGTACCTGTGCGATGGGGGACCAGAACGACCGTACCGCCTCATCGTGGTACAGGTAGACGGAAATCAAGAATCACGCCGATGCTCCGGCTCCTCCCGATTCCGTTCCCTCATACCCCGCGCGAGTGCGGATGAACGGGCACTACGGTAACGGATCGAAGATCACTCTCAGGTGGCGGGGCGGTGAATCCGACGGCACGAAGTCGTCTCCATCGCCAGGGCCGCACCCTGAGGAGGGAACGGCCGACGCCCGAGAGGTGGTTCAGCCCTGAGCCTGGCCACCTTCGTGGACACTGGTGTTGCGCCCCTGGTTGATCACCTCGGGGTCGCCTCCCGCGAAGGAGATCTCGTTGTCCACTCCCGCCAGGATGATCTTCTCGGCGCTGCCCACCTCGACCACCGACCCGCGTCCGGTCGCGCGTACCAGCCCACAGTCGCCGTCCAGGACCACCGTGGCGCGGTCCGCGGACACCACGACCTCTCGGTTCGCGCAGTCGATGCGAACGTCGGTCTCGTCGTCGATCACCAAGATCACCTCGTCGGTGAGAAGGTTGCCCTCGGGCTCGGTCGAGTCCTGCGCCGCGCCTTGACCCTGGCCTTGTTCTGGGGGCAGGTCGATGCCTCCGGAGGCCTCCCGGCCCATTCCACAGCCGATCAGCAGGGAGCCGAGCAACACCACACCGCCCATGGCCTTCAGCACCCGAGCACCCATGGAACTCCCCCAACGGAAAACGGCAATCACGACATAGCCCCTTGGCCGAACCCCAAGACTATGTCACGCGAAGGTAACCATGCGACCCAAGCGTTTTGCGATCGTTCCCCTTCCGAGACCCACAGGGGAGGTGAAAGCCACCGAGGAGACGCGGAAGCCGCGCCCTCGGCGGCGATCGGTCACTGCACTCCGGCCGCGTCCATACCCCGAAGTTCGCGTTTCAACTCACCGATCTCATCACGCAGCCTGGCCGCCAACTCGAACTGCAAGTCCATGGCCGCCTGATGCATCTGCTCGCTCAACTGCTCGATGAGTGCCGCCAGCTCGGCCCGAGGCATGTTCTTCACGTCCGCACGCTCGCCCAGAGCCGGTACCGGAGCCTTGCTCCTGCCCCCCTGGCGGTACCCGGTCGACATCAACTCCTCGGTGTCCACGTCCTCACGGTTGAGGGTGTCGAGGATGTCCGCGATCTGCTTGCGCAACGGTGTCGGATCGATCCCATGCTCGGCGTTGTAGGCCAACTGCTTGTCCCGACGCCGGTTGGTCTCCTCGATCGCCGCCCGCATGGAATCGGTCACGTGGTCGGCGTACATGTGTACCTGACCGGCCACGTTACGCGCCGCACGACCGATCGTCTGGATGAGCGAGGTCTCCGAACGCAGGAAACCCTCCTTGTCCGCGTCCAGAATCGCCACCAGCGACACCTCCGGCAGGTCCAACCCCTCACGCAACAGGTTGATACCGACCAACACGTCGAACTCGCCCACGCGCAGCTCACGCAGCAACTCCACCCGCCGCAGCGTGTCCACCTCGCTGTGCAGGTAGCGGACCCGGATACCGAGCTCCGCGAAGTAGTCGGTCAGGTCCTCCGCCATCTTCTTGGTCAACGTGGTCACCAGCACCCGCTCGGAGCGCTCGGCCCGTTCCCGGATCTGGTGCACCAGGTCGTCGATCTGGCCCTCGGTCTGTTTGACCAGCACCTCCGGGTCCACCAGACCCGTCGGGCGGATCACCTGTTCCACCACGTCACCACCGCTTTGGCGCAGTTCGTAGCGGCCCGGCGTCGCCGACAGGTACACCGACTGCCCGATTCGCTCGGTGAACTCCTCCCACTTCAAAGGGCGGTTGTCCAACGCCGACGGCAATCGGAATCCATGGTCCACCAGGGTGCGCTTGCGTGCCGCGTCACCCTCGTACATCGCACCGATCTGCGGCACCGTCACGTGCGACTCGTCCAGCACCAGCAGGAAGTCCTCGGGGAAGTAGTCCAGCAGCGTGTTGGGGGCGCTACCGGGTTCACGGTCGTCGAAATGACGCGAATAGTTCTCGATCCCCGAACAGCTCCCCAACTGGCGCATCATCTCCAGGTCGTGGGTGGTGCGCATCCGCAGCCGTTGAGCCTCCAACAGCTTGTTCTGCCCCTCCAGCTCGGCCAGCCGCTCACCCAATTCGGCCTCGATCGAGCGAATGGCCCGTTCGGTACGTTCCTCACCGGCCACGTAGTGCGAGGCCGGGAAGATGAACATCTCCTGGCTCTCCCCCAGCACCTCACCGGTCAACGGGTGCAACGTCATCAACCGCTCGATCTCATCACCGAACATCTCGATGCGGATCGCCAACTCCTCGTAGACCGGGATGATCTCGATGGTGTCCCCGCGCACCCGGAACGTGCCACGGGTGAAGGCGGTGTCGTTGCGCGAGTACTGCATTTCCACCAGACGGCGCAGCAACGCGTCCCGCTCGACTTCCATGCCGACCTCCAGCCGCGCCATCCGGTCCACGTACTCCTGTGGGGTCCCCAGACCGTAGATGCACGACACCGAGGCCACCACGATCGTGTCCCGGCGTGTGAGCAGCGAGTTGGTCGCCGAGTGCCGAAGTCGCTCCACCTCGTCGTTGATCGACGAGTCCTTCTCGATGTAGGTATCGCTCTGCGGAACGTAGGCCTCGGGCTGGTAGTAGTCGTAGTACGACACGAAGTACTCGACCGCGTTGTTCGGCATCATCTGCCGCAACTCGTTGGCGAACTGCGCGGCCAGGGTCTTGTTCGGCTGCATCACCAGGGTGGGTCGTTGCAGCTGCTCCACCGTCCACGCCACCGTCGCGGTCTTACCCGTACCGGTCGCACCCAGCAGCACCGTGTGCGGATCCCCCCCTCGGACCCGCCTGCTGATCTCCTCGATCGCCTTCGGCTGGTCTCCGGCGGGGGTCATCTCCGAGACGACCTCGAACGGAGCCTCACTGCGCTTGATGTCGCTGACCGGTCTCACTGCTACCCCATCTCCCCTCGAAGCCACGGACCGCCCGTCCGCACCCTCTCCCCAACGCTACAGACCGTCTACGACATCCCTGGCCGAACCGACCCTCCCATCCCGGCACCCGCACCGCCGGGGCCAGGGAAGGCCTCCTCGCCGAACCTTTGTCGGATGCACTCGTTATCTTCGTCCCATCGCCCGCACCCGCTTCCCCGGCCTCCGGGCACTGATGACACCAAGGACCCCATGGACACCTACGGCCTCACCTTTCCCGAAGACCTTCCCCCACTGGAGACTCTGTGGGCGCGCGCCGCCCTGGTCACCGTCCTGAGACCCGAGCTGCAACAGCAAGAAGACGGCCGAATCCACTACGACGACGGTGGCGGCAACGAATGGTGGCTGCTCCGTGTCGAAGGCGGGCGCGCTCTCCTCATCGGTCAGGACCACGAAGCCGACAGCGTCTTCGCGCACGAGGAGGGCGACCGGTTCGAGGACGGACCCGACTGGCTGCCCTGGGACTGGATGCTCGACCTGGAGGCCGAGGAGAACATCGGCTTCGCCTACTGGTGGGACGGGCACCGCTGGGCGCACACCCCCTACCCGGAGGACGTGAGCACGGACGGAGTGGGCCTGCTCCTTTCCCACCTGTTCGACGTGGACGATCCGACCACGTGGCTCGACGAGGAGGACCCCGAGCCCGCCCTGGCCCGATTCCTCTCCGAGGCACTGCACGCGGCCCGATCCCGCGAACTGACCAAGGAACGGCTCGCCCCCCCTGGTGCCCCTCCTCCCCCGCCTGGAGGACCCCGCCACGGCGATGACCACCGCATCCGCCTTGGGGCTGACTCCCGGCAGTAGCCCCACCCTCCACCCCAGCGGTCACCGCAGACCCCTGCGCCCGGACATGATCGGAGGCTTCGGGAACGAGCGGGACCTACGTCTGGGGGACACCCTGCGCCGTACCGAGGAAATCCCGGGCCGCCCCACACCCGAGGACGGCCCCGAACTGGCCCGCCTGGTGGACTGGGCCCGGCGTGAGCGGTCGGGACCCGACGGGCGCGCGATCCTGGTCCACGACGCCGTCACCGCCGACTGGCCCTCCGTCCCCCCAGGCCGAGAGCTTTCCGAGGAGCAGGCACTCTGGCGATCCCTGGTCGAGGCCGAGTCCCACCCCGAGCACGGTGGCTGGCTCTACGCTCGGCTGGAGGTCACCGAAGACGGCCACACGCTCCAGCGCGCCTACGACCACTGGCCACGCTGGTGGAGTGAGCACGCCGAACGCGTCGGTGCCACCGGGCTCCTGCATTACGGCCTGGTGAGGTGGCTCCTCCAACGCGACCCACGCTGGCAACCCGCCTGGCTGTCCCAATGGCACTACGTGGACCCGCCCTTGACAGCGCCCGAGGGCTGGGACCAGCCCCATGGCCCAGAACCCGGATTCCCCTGGCGACCGCTGACGCCGACCGAACACGACGCCCTTCTCGGGGAACTACGTGCGAGGATGGTCGACAGCGTCGAGGGTGAGTGGACGTCCCTGAGCCTGGAGGTACGGTGCCTGGTCGGGACCGCCGGAGCCGTGTTCCACGCGGTACGCCCCCAGGGAGGGCGCGAACGCCTCACCGTCCCGGCCGGGATCACGCTCCCCGTGAATCGACTGCGCTCAGGCATGTACGAGCGCGGCACCGGCACCTGGTACCGCGCCATCTTCACCCTGCACCGTGACGGAGACGTGGAGACCGAATACGACCACGACACCGAACCCGACTTCGGCCGCCGTATCGCCGACCTCGAATACCAACTGGACTTTCGGTACTTCCCACGCGAAGTCGCCCACCTCCCGGCGTGGATGCTCCACAGGATCGACCCGGACGCCTCGCACCACCCAGGGTGAGCGATCCCTATCGGGCGTGCTCCACGAGTTCGTTCCACAGCTCCTGGACCCGGCGCGCCAGGTCCTGCCGGGTCCCGGAGTTGTCCACCACGAAGTCGGCCGCGGCCAACCGGGTCTCCCGGTCGGCCTGGGCGGCGATCCGGGCGCGCACCTGTTCACGAGGCATGCCCCGATCACGGGAGACCCGTTCCACCCGTACCTCGTCGGGGGTGTCGACCACGACCACCACGTCGTAGAGCGACTCCAGCCCGTTCTCGACCAGCAAAGGAACGTCGTAGACCACGATCTCGGCGTTGGAGGCCAGAGCCTCCTCCATCAGCCGACCGCTGCGTTCGCCCACCTTCGGGTGGATGATGGCGTTGAGACGAGCCAGCCGGGACTCGTCGGCGAACACCAACTCGCCCAGTCGGGGCCGGTCCAGCCGTCCCTCGGGGGTGAGCACCTGCTCACCGAACTCGGCCACGACCTCGGCCAACCCGGGTGTTCCCGGCTCGACCACTTCCCGGGCGATGGCGTCCGCGTCGATGACCACCGCTCCATACGAGGCCAAAGCGGCCGAGACCGCGCTCTTACCCGAACCGATCCCACCGGTGAGTCCCACTTTCAGCATGGGCAAAACCCTAGAGGTCCTACGGGCACGACGTCACATCGGCCCTGTGGGCACCTGGTCCAACTCCTTGCGCATGTGCACCATCACCAGATGCTCGGCGACACGCTCCCGATGCGTCTCGGCGTATCCGAGCCTGCGGTAGAGCCGCTGGTTGTCGGGGCTCTGCGCACCCGTGAACAAGGTCAACGCCGCCAACTCGGGACGGCGTTCACGCAACTCGTCCTCGACCCGAGACAGCAGGGCCCTGGCGATGCCGCGACCACGCATGTCCGGGGCCACCACCAGGCGACCGACCACCCCGGTGGTCTCGGTGACTCCGGCACGCACCGACCCGACCACCCGATGTCCGACCACCGCTTTGAGTACGAGGGCGTCATCGTCGACGAGCAGCCTCTCGATCCGGGACAGGCCCTCGGTGAGCGCCAGGATGAACGGATCCCCATAGGCCTGGGCCTCGTCGACGTAGGCGGCGCGTTGGAGGGTGAAGATCTCCCCCGCGTCCTCGGGGATGGCCGGGTGGATTTCGAACACGTCGCCTCCTTGAACGGGTTCCCACTCCAGGAACACATCAAGCACCCTGGTGAGTGCTTCGGTGTTGCTTTTCTCCTCCGCGGAATCTCGCCGTCCGCGGCACGTGCCGGCCCGCCCGCACGGCGAGGGGCCGCCTCCACCCATGGTGGAGACGGCCCCTCGAAGCATCACTCGGGCCGGAGCCCGGCGAAGAGGCCTAGGCCTCGCCGCCCGCGAGCTTCTCGCGCAGGGCGGCCAAGGCCTCGTCCGAGGCCAGGGCGCCGCTACCGGCGGAGTCGGAACCGGTCGAACCGGAACCCTGACCGCTCTCGGTGTACTCCTCGGTCTCCTCCGGAGCAGGAGCGTTGGCGGCGTCGGCCTCGGCCGCACGCGCCTCCTCGACCTGCTTGCGGTGAGCCTCGAAGCGGGCCTGCGCCTCGGCGTAGCTGCGCTCCCACTCGTCCCGCTGAGCCTCGAAGCCTTCGAGCCATTCGCCGGACTCGGGGTCGAAGCCCTCGGGGTACTTGTAGTTGCCCTGCTCGTCGTAGTCCGCGGCCATGCCGTACAGGGTGGGGTCGAAGTCCACCTGGTCGGGCGAGACGGCCTCGTTGGCCTGCTTCAGCGACAGGCTGATACGGCGACGCTCGAGGTCGATGTCGATGATCTTGACGAAGATCTCGGTGCCGACCTGGACGACCTGCTCGGGCACCTCCACGTGGCGCTCGGCCAGCTCGGAGATGTGGACCAGACCCTCGATGCCCTCTTCGACGCGCACGAACGCACCGAAGGGGACCAGCTTGGTGACCTTGCCGGGAACGACCTGGCCGATCTGGTGGGTCCGGGCGAACTGCTGCCACGGGTCTTCCTGGGTCGCCTTGAGCGACAGGGAGACGCGCTCGCGCTCCATGTCCACGTCGAGAACCTCGACGGTGACCTCCTGGCCGACCTCGACGACCTCGCTCGGGTGGTCGATGTGCTTCCAGGAGAGCTCGGAGACGTGCACCAGGCCGTCGACGCCGCCCAGGTCCACGAAGGCACCGAAGTTGACGATCGAGGAGACGACGCCCTTGCGGATCTGACCCTTCTGCAGGGTGTTGAGGAACGTCTGGCGAACCTCGGACTGGGTCTGCTCGAGCCAGGCGCGGCGGGACAGGACCACGTTGTTGCGGTTCTTGTCCAGCTCGATGATCTTGGCCTCGAGCTCACGGCCCACGTAGGGCTGCAGGTCGCGAACACGCCGCATCTCGACCAGGGAAGCGGGCAGGAAGCCGCGCAGGCCGATGTCGAGGATGAGACCACCCTTGACGACCTCGATGACGGTGCCGGTGACGACGCCGTCCTCTTCCTTGATCTTCTCGATCGTGCCCCAGGCCCGCTCGTACTGAGCACGCTTCTTGGACAGGATCAGACGGCCTTCCTTGTCCTCCTTCTGGAGGACGAGGGCTTCGACCTGGTCGCCGACGGCAACCACTTCACCGGGGTCGACGTCGTGCTTGATCGACAGTTCCCGAGAGGGGATGACACCCTCGGTCTTGTAGCCGATGTCGAGCAAGACCTCGTCTCGATCGACCTTCACGATGGTGCCCTCGACGATGTCACCGTCGTTGAAGTACTTGATGGTCTCGTCGATCGCTGCGAGGAAGGCTTCCTCGGACCCGATGTCGTCGACCGCTACCTGGGGTGTCGAGGTGGCCTCGGTGCTGCTCGTCATTTGTGGGTGGACTCCGGATACGGACAGGTTCAGAAAATGGGCACGCTGGGGGTTCGGGCTTTCGATCCGTCGTCCAGAAGCAAGAGGCAGGGTCACATGTACGGGACGAGCCGTCCGTGACCGCGACTTACCGGGTCCAGAGTGGTGACCGAGGCGGTGCAACCCTTCGCCTCCACCGGAGACGACAGACGCCCGCACGAACCCACAACGCTGAGCCCAGAGTATGAGACATGGGCGTCCTGGTCAATCGGAACCCAGGGCTGCCAACCCGACGAAGGGCATAACGGCCGCAATTTACCCGAGTGTGGCGCTGAAGATCAACTGGGCTCCACCGCACGTCCCCCGGGGTACCAACGGGCGGCTCAGGCGGTCCGACGCCTTCACCGCTCGTTCAAAGGAACGCGGGGTCCGTTCAGTCCACCGGGGGGCGCGAACGTGAACGCTTGATCTCACCACGGCGTCGTTTGGCCTCGACCCGCCGCCGCTGGGCCCTCTTGCTCGGCTTGCGCGAACGCCGCTCCGGCGGTGGGGGCGCGATCGCCTCGGCCAAGAGCCGGGCCAGCCTCTCCCGGGCCTCCAAGCGGTTGCGCGTCTGCGACCGGTGGGACTGAACCGACACCGTCAGCACCCCGCCCACCAGTCGCCCTCGCAACCGTTCCACCGCACGGGCCCTGTGGGTGGCCCCCAGCGCACGGCAGGCCACCACGTCCAGTGAGAGCGAGACCCGAGTGTCGGAGGTATCGACGTGCCGGCCTCCCGGTCCCGAGGACCGGGAGAACCTCCACCTCAACTCATCGGCGGGAACGGTCACCGGCCCCGCGACCAGAGCCTTCGTGGTCTCGTCCCGCCCCACCACCGTTCCCACTCCCTCACACGTCGGTCCTAATGCGCGGCGTCATGCCAGTTCGCTCCGCTGCCGACCGAAACGCCCAACGGAACACGCAGATCATAGGCCGAACCCATCTCGTGGGTCACGAGCTTTTCCACCGCCTCACGCTCTCCCGGGGCGACCTCCAACACGAGTTCGTCGTGGACCTGCAACAGCACGCGAGAGTCATGCCCGCCCTCGGTGAGCGCTGCGTCCACTTGGAGCATCGCCACCTTGATGATGTCGGCGGCCGACCCCTGGATGGGCGCGTTGAGCGCCATCCGCTCGGCCATCTCCCGACGCTGACGGTTGTCGCTGGTCAAGTCCGGCAGGTAGCGTCGCCGGCCCAGGATCGTCTCGGTGTAACCGACCTTGCGAGCCCGCTCCACCACCTCGTTGAGGTAGTCGCGCACCCCGCCGAAGTTCGCGAAGTAGTCCTCCATCAGCTTCTTGGCCTCGTCCGGAGTGATGTCCAACTGCTGGGAGAGTCCGTAGGCGCTCAACCCGTAGGCCAACCCGTAACTCATCGCCTTGATCCGCGAACGCGCCTCACCGTCGACCTCGGTCACGGGGATGTCGAACACCTGCGCCGCCATCTGCGCGTGGAAGTCGTAGCCACTGTTGAACGCGTCGATCAGCGCCTGTTCCCCGGACAGGTGCGCCATGATCCGCAGTTCGATCTGGCTGTAGTCGGCCGTCAACAACTCGTCGAAGCCCGAACCGACCACGAACGCCCGCCGGATCCGCCGCCCCACCTCGGTACGCACCGGAATGTTCTGCAGGTTGGGCTCGGTGGAACTGAGCCGCCCCGTGGCCGCCACCGTCTGGTTGAACGTGGTGTGGATGCGCTCATCGTCGGCGATCGTCTTGATCAGACCCTCGACCGTGGTCCGCAACTTGGTCTGGTCCCGGTGGTGCAACAGCACACCCGGCAACTCGTTGTCGGTCTGGGTGGCGAGCCAGGCCAACGCATCGGCGTCGGTGGTGTACCCGGTCTTGATCTTCTTGGTTCGAGGTAGCCCCAGGTCCTCGAAGAGCACCTGCTGCAATTGTTTGGGCGAGCCCAGGTTGAACTCACGTCCCACGATCTCGTGCGCCCTGGCCACCGCGGCGCGCCCGGCCGCGGCGAACTCCTCCCGCAGCTCCTCCAGGTAGGGCCGATCCGCGGCGATCCCGGACCGCTCCATCCGGGCCAACACGTCCACCAGTGGCAATTCCACCTCACGCACCAGGTGGGCGCCCCCGCGCTTGTCCAACTCGGCGGCGAGCACCACCGCCAGGTCCCGGGTCGCGGCGGCGCGCAACGCCAACCCGCGTCCGCGGCCTCCGCCCGCACCCTCCTCCCCCAGGTCCAAGGCGAGCTGGTCGCCATCGGTGGCTTCCTCCAGCTCCCGGCCCAGGTACTTGCGGCACAGGTCCGCCAGATCGAACCGGCGCTGTCCGGGCTGGGCCAGATAGGCGGCCAAGGCGGTGTCACTGATCACACCGTCCAGTTCCCAGCCGTGCGCGCCCAGGGCCAGCAGGGCGCCCTTGTACTCGTGCACCACCTTGGGGCGTTCGGCGTCGGACAAGAAGTCCGTCAACGCCTCGGTGTCGGACGCGTCCACCCGGGTGGGGTCCACGTACAGCGAAGCACCACCGGCCACGGTCACGGCCAGCGCGTCCACTCGGCCGGTCCCCCGGCCCCAACCCCCCTCCACCGCCAGCCCGGCCGGAGCCTCCAGGGTGATGGTGTCGGCGGCGGCGTGCTCGGTCAGCCAGGCCGCCACCTCACCGGTGCCCGCGACGGTCACCTCCACCTCGAACCCCTCACCCGCGGCATCGCCGCCGGTATCGGTGCTCTGGGCGGTGCGCACCACCGCGTACAGGCGCTCACGCAGGTTGGAGGCGAACTCCAGGTTGTCGAAGAGGGCGTCCACCCCCGCGCGGTCGGTCTCGCCCAACCCCAAGGCGCCTACGTCCACGTCCAAGGGCACATCGGTGACCAGCTTGTTGAGACGTTGGTTGCGCAGCACGTCGGCCAGATGGTCCCGGAAGTTCTGGCCGGCCTTGCCGGTGACCTCGTCAGCGCGCTCCACCAGCGACTCCAGGGATCCGAACTTGGTGATCCACTTGGCCGCGGTCTTGGGACCCACCCCGGGCACGCCCGGAAGGTTGTCGGCCTTCTCCCCCACCAGGGCGACCAGGTCGCGGTAACGCTCGGGTGAAACCCCGTACTTGTCCTCGACCGCCTCGGGGTCCATCCGGCGTAGATCGGACAGGCTCTTACCCGGGTAGAGCACCGTACAGTTCTCGTTCACCAGCTGGAAGGCGTCACGGTCTCCGGAAGCGATCAGCACCTCCATGCCCGCCTCACAGCCCTGGTGGGCCAAGGTGGCGATGACGTCATCGGCCTCGAAACCGGGAGCGGACAGGTTGGTCACCCCGATCAGCCGCATCAGGTCCTGGGTCAACGGCACTTGGGAGGGGAACTCCGGCGGGATCTCCGAACGCCCCCCTTTGTACCCTTCGTATTCCTCGTCCCGGAAGGTGGGACCGGACAGGTCCCAGGCCACCGCGACGTGTGTGGGTTCCTCCTCCCGCAACAACTTCACCAGCATCGAGGCGAACCCGTACACGGCGTTGGTCGATTGCCCGGTACTCGTGCCGAAGTTCTCCACCGGCAACGCGAAGAACGCGCGGAAGGCCATCGAGTGGCCGTCCAGGAGGAGCAGGCGGGCTCGCCCACCATCGGACGGGGCGGTCTGTTCGGGGGTCTCTCGCTTGGTCACCACAGGAGGAATCTTAGGATGCCCTGCGGACACTCCGCGGCCATCACCGCGGGAACACCGCCCGCACCCGGCCGGTTCGACCGGGTACGAGGCCACCTGAGCGGATCGGAAGGCACCCCACCATGAGCACAGACGCGCAACGACTCCAGGAACTGGTGGACTCAGGCGCTCTCAGCGAAGGTCTGGGCAAGACCATGGGCATCGAGATCACCGAGGTCTCCACCGAACGCGTCGTGGGCCGCATGCCGGTCGAGGGAAACCGCCAGCCCTTCGGCCTCCTCCACGGTGGTGCCTCCTGTGTCCTGGCCGAATCCCTCGGCTCCATCGGCTCCACCCTGCACGCTCAAGCCTTCGGGCGTATCGCCGTGGGCATCGAGATCAACGCCACCCACCACCGTTCCGCCACCGAGGGCCACGTCACCGGAGTCGCCACCCCCGTCCATTTGGGGCGCACCCTGGCCACCTGGGACATCACCATCACCGATGACGCCGGCAAGAAGGTGTGCACTTCCCGCCTGACCTGCATGTTGCGCGACGCCCCCAAGGGCTGAGCCACCACACGAGCCCCACTTGACAAGCCTGACTTCATGGGCTCGTACAGCCGAGCTACCGAAGCTCCGAACCGGCCGTCGACCCCTTCCACCAGCACACCAAGAGGTTCGACGGTCGGGCTTCGGCCTGCCCTCACCCCATGACACATTGCACAGGAGCGCCAAATATCAGTCCTATTCGTCCAAACACCAGGCCCCACCGGCCCCACCTTGACCACAGGTTCATAACGGCATGAAAGCGAGTCGGACGCAACGTCCCCCTCGCACTTCCCGTCGGCGAACTTCCATGATTAAGCTCCCCTAACGCTCCTGATTAAGTCATGCCACACATCGCGGACTTGCAGGACGCATCTGCACCATCGGCACGCTGCGGCACGCAAGACGTGCACCGCCGCTTGAACGGAGTGACCACGATCATGGCAAGCAAGAAGGTCCTAGGACTCACTGCCGCGACCGCGGCCCTTGTGCTGGGGCTCACCGCGTGTGGCAACGGCGACGGTGGCGACGGCGGAGGCGACTCAGCGGGCGAAGAGTTCACCTACGGCATCATCTATCCGCAGACCGGCGCCCTCGCCTTCCTCGGCCCGCCCCAGATCGCGGCGGCCGAATACGCGATCTCCGAGATCAACGACGCCGGCGGCATCTTGGGCACCGAAGTCCCCGCCATCGTCGAAGGTGACGAGGCCGGCGACGGCGCCCAGGCCAACGAGGCCGCCAACAGCCTCGTCAACAGCGACGTCAACGCCGTCATCGGCGCCGCGGCCTCGGGCATGACCCAGGCGATCTACGACACCATCACCGGTTCCGAGATCGTCCAGTGCTCCGGTTCCAACACCGCACCCGACCTCACCGACATCGACGACGGCGGATACTTCTTCCGCACCGCGCCCAGCGACCTGATGTCCGGCCCGGTCATGGCCCGCCAGATCGTCGAGAAGAACCAGCTCAGCGTCGCCATCGTCGCCCGCGCCGACGACTACGGCAACGGCTACATGCAGGCCGTCCAAGACGAGCTGGAGGCCTTGGGCGCCGAAGTCGTCCTCACCGAGACCTACGACCCCGACGCCACCAACTTCGACAGCGTCGTCAACGCCGTCTCCGGGGAGGAGCCCGAGGCCGTCGCCCTCATCTCCTTCGAAGAGGGCGCCCAGGTCATCGCCGAGCTCCTCGAGAGCGGCGTCGAAGGCGACCAGCTCTACATCACCGACGGCCTCAACAGCCCCGAACTGGGCAGCACCGTCAACGAGGACGACCCGAGCATCGTCGACGGCATCACCGGGGTCGCCCCCGGCGCGGACAACCCCGAGTTCAACGAAGGACTCCGCGAGTTCGAGCCGGACCTGGACGCCTTCCAGTTCTCCCCGCAGGTCTTCGACTGCGTGACCGCGATCGCCCTGGCCGCCGAATCCGCCGAGTCGGTCGACCCGAGCGTCTACGTCGAGCACCTGCCCGAGATCAGCCGCCCCGAGGGCACCGAGTGCTCCTCCTTCGAAGAGTGCCGTGACCTGCTCGCCGACGGTGAGGACATCGACTTCCAGGGCACCAGCGGCAACATCGACTTCGACGACAACGGCGACCCCACCGCCGCCACCTTCGAGATCTTCGGTTTCGACGGTGAGACCCACGGGGTCACCGCCTACGAGGAGTACTCCGCCGACGAGTAACACCATAGGACGACACATCCTCAGGTAGCGGTGTCTTCACACACGCATCCACCGGGGGTGCGGGGCCTGGCCCCGCACCCCCGAACCCATGTCCCCGCCACACCCCATGCCACGTCCGTACCTCGTCCACGACGGACACCGACGGCGTTGTCCCATCCCCCCGTGCACGAGACGCCGCCCCGGACCCCACCGGCACGGCCGCCTCCCGCACGCCGTGCCTCCGTACATCCCAAGGAAGTGGCGCTCAAGAAAAGTACGTCCCCCGAGACCGACACCATCCCGCCCCGGCCCCTGATTGGCCCACCCGTGGAACCGGCGCACACCCACATACGCTCCGGACCACCACATCCCCCGACCGTCCAGCACCCACGGCCTCTGTCCCCTCTGGGCCGAACACCGCCTTCGAACGGAACGACCCATGTCCACCCGACCCACCCTGACCCTTCCCGCCGCCGCACTGGCGGCCGCCCTCACCCTCACCTCGTGCGCCGACGCCACCGGTGACGACGACGGCGCCTTCACCTACGGGCTTCTCTACCCACAGACCGGTTCCCTCGCCTTTCTCGGTCCCTCCCAGATCGCGGCCGTCGAATACGCGATCTCCGAGATCAACGACGCCGGCGGCATCCTGGGCACCGAAGTCCCCCCGCCCATCGAAGCCGACGAGGCCGGTGACAACGCCCAGGCCAACGAAGCCGCCAACACCCTCGTCAACAACAACGTCAACGCCGTCATCGGCGCCGCGGCCTCGGCCATGACCCAGGCCACCTACGACACCATCACCGGTTCCGAGATCGTCCAGTGCTCCGGAACCAACACCTCACCCGACCTCACCGACATCGACGACGGCGGATACTACTTCCGCACCGCGCCCAGCGACCTGCTCGCCGGTCCCGTCCTCGCCCGCCAGATCGTCGACGACGGCAACGAAAGCGTCGCCCTCATCGCCCGCGCCGACGACTACGGCACCGGCTACCTCCAGGCCGTCGAGAACGAACTCAACGCCCTGGGCGCCGAAGTCGCGCTCAGCGAGACCTACGACCCCGACAGCACCAACTTCGGCGCCGTCATCACCGGAGCCATCGAGATCGAGGCCGACGCCATAGCCCTCATCTCCTTTCAAGAAGGCACCCAGCTCATGGCCGCCCTCCTCGAAAGCAACATCCCGGGCGAGGACTTCTACCTCACCGACGGCCTCAACGACCCTGGTCTGGCCGAAACCGTGAGCGCCGACCGCCCCGGACTCATCGACGGCACCACCGGCGTCGCGCCCAGTGCCGACAACTCGAACTTCAACGAAGGTCTGCGCGAGTTCGCCCCGGACTTGGAGGTCTTCCAGTTCGCCCCCCAGGTCTTCGACTGCGTCACCGTCATCGCCCTGGCCGCCGAATCCGCCTCCTCGTCCCTTCCCGCCGACTACGTCTCGCACCTACCCGAGGTCAGTCGTCCCGACGGCACAGAATGCTTCTCCTTCGCCGAATGCCGCGACCTGCTCGCCGAGGGACAGAGCATCGACTACCAGGGCGCCAGCGGCGACATCGACTTCGACGACAACGGCGACCCCACCTCCGCCACCTTCGAGATCTTCCACTTCGGCCCCAACGGCTACGAAATCCTCGACTACGTCGACTACTCCGCCGAGCAGAACACCGACCAAGGCTGAGCACGCTCGGGTGAGCACGAAGAGGTGCCGCACCCCACACGAGGAACCCACACGACGACGAGGGGGCGAGACCCGGTTCCCCGGGCCTCGCCCCCCTTTCTACGCTCGAACCGACTCAGGCCTTGGCGAGCGTCCCCAGGTACAGCTCGATCACGTTCGGATCCTTCAACAAGTCCCGGCCCGTGCCCGTGTACGCGTTACGACCCTGGTCCAACACGTAGCCACGATCACAGATCTGCAGGCAACGCCGTGCGTTCTGTTCCACCATGATCACCGAGACACCCGTGGAGTTGACCTCCTTGACCCGCTGGAAGACCTCCTCCTGGTAGATCGGCGACAATCCGGCGGTCGGCTCGTCCAGCAGCAACACCGACGGATCCATCATCAGGGCCCGTCCCATCGCCACCATCTGACGCTCACCACCGGACAACGAACCCGCCTTGGCCCGACGCCGCTTCCCCAACAACGGGAACAGCTCCGAGACCACCGCGAACCGCTCACCGAACGTCCTCGGCCGCAGGAACGCCCCCATTTGGAGGTTCTCCTCGATCGTCAGGGAAGGGAACACGTTCCGCGTCTGCGGAACGTAACCCACGCCCCGCTCCACCAGATTGTGCGCCGCCAGACCCGCGATACTCACGCCCCGCAAAGTCAACGAACCCTCACGCACCGGGATCAGCCCGAAGATCGTCTTGATCAACGTCGACTTACCCGCACCGTTGGGACCGATGATCGCCACGACCTCACCTTCGGTGAGTGTCAGGGTGCATCCATTGAGGATGTTCACCCCCGGCACGTAACCGGCCACCATGTCCTTGGCCAACAGCAGGTAGTCCCCCGGACCACCCACCTCTACGGCACCGGCCCGCTCCAGGAGCTCCTCACGGTGCCCTTGGACGGCCGCGGCCTCCTCCGCCTCCACCGGAATCTCCTCCGGCTCCGGACGCAGCCCGCCGTTCTCCTCACTCATCGCCACTCTCCCCGGACTCGCCCTCGACCTCCTGGGCACCCAGGTAGGCATCGATCACCTGCTGGTCGGAACGGATGTCCGAAGGTCGACCCTCCGCGATCACCTGACCTTGGGCCAGCACCACGATCCAGTCACTGATCCCCATGATCACGTCCATGTCGTGCTCGACGAACAGGACCGTCTTGCCTTCGTCCCGCAACGACGTGATGTGCTGCAACAACGACTGCACCAACGCCGGGTTCACACCCGCCATCGGCTCGTCCAACATGATCATGCTCGGATCGGTCATCAGCGCACGCGCCATCTCCAGCAACTTGCGCTGACCACCCGACAACGAACCGGCCATGTCCTGACGCTTGTCGATGAGCTTGAACCGCTCCAACAGCTCCATGGCGCGCTCGGTGTTGGCCCGCTCCTGGGAACGCCACAACGGCCGCAGGAACGCGCCCGCCATCCGCTCACCCAACTGGCCCTGAGCGCCCAGCAACATGTTGTCGAGCACCGTCATCCGGGTCAGCGCCTTGGTCAACTGGAAGGTCCGCACCATTCCGGCCCGCGCCACCTGGTGGCCACGTCGGCCGTTGATCCGTTGCCCCTCGAAGGTCCACCGGCCCCCATCGACCCGGTCGAAACCGGTCAGCAGGTTGAAGAACGTCGACTTACCGGCACCGTTGGGACCGATCAGCGCCGTGATCGTCCCCCTCTGCACCTCCAGATGGTTCACGTCCACCGCGGTCAGGCCACCGAAGGAACGCTTCACGTCATCGGCCACCAGGATCGGATCCGACTTCGACGAACCCGGCTCGGGCAACGCGTCCGCCATCCGGTCGACATCGACCGCCGCGGAGGTGTCCACCTCGTCACTTGACATTGATCAGCATCTCCTTGCGGTCGCCGATGAGACCCTGAGGTCGGAAGACGATCAGCAACACCAGCATCAGGCCCGCGAAGGCCAACTGGATCGCACCATAGTCCGGTCCCGACAGGAAGGGCAGTAGACCCTCACGGCCCAGACCCTTCAAGAACCCGTCCGTGAAGCTCATCAGGAACCAGAACGCCATCGAACCCAGGACCGGACCGAACACACGGCCCGCGCCACCCAGCAGCAGGATCACCCATAGGAAGAACGTCACCTGCGGCTTGAATTGGTCCGGCTGGATCGCCCCTTGGTGCACCGCGAGCATCGCACCCGCCAACGCGCCGATCAGACCACCCAGCACCAGCGCCTGCATCTTGTAGGCGAACACGTTCTTGCCGAGGCTGCGCACCGCATCCTCGTCCTCACGGATGCCCTTGATCACACGCCCCCAAGGGCTGTGGATCAACAACCACGTGATCAGCAGGAACAGCGCGACCAGACCCCACGTCACCGTCATCAACCACATCTGGTTGCCGGTGAACGTGATCGCCCCGACCCCGTAACGCCCGCCCGCGTCGAACGGGTTCACCTCACGAAACCCCGACGACAGGTTCTGTAGACCGTACACACCCTTGGTCAACGGCTCGGCGAACCCCGCCCGGTACACCAGGCGCAGCACCTCCGCCGCCGCGATCGTCGTGATCGCCAGGTAGTCGGCGCGCAAGCGCAACGTCGGGATACCGAGCAGCAGCGCCAACACCACCGCACAACCCAGACCCACCAGGAAACCGACCGCCACCGGCAGATCGAACACCGCCACGCTGATGCCCACGCCATAGGCGCCCACCAGCATGAACCCGACCTGACCGAAGTTCAACAGGCCCGTGTAACCGAAGTGCAGGTTCAACCCCACGGCGGCCAGCGCGTAGATCGCCGCGATCGGACCGACCGCGGACCGGGCTGCCTCGGCGAGGATCATGAAAATATCCATCGTTACCTCTCCTAGCCGACCCGCTCACGCGAACCGAGCAGGCCCTGAGGCCTGAGCAGCAGCATGAGGATCATCAGGGCAAGAGCCCACGCGTTCATGAGCTGTGCGGGGAACCACAGGGTGGACAACATCGCCACCAGACCGACGGCCAGACCACCGACCATCGCACCGTAGGCCGTGCCCAAGCCACCGAGGATCACCGCGGCGAACATCAGCAGCAACAGACGGAAGCCCATCTCGTAGTCCACGACCTGGTTCAAACCGAAGAGCACACCACCCAGGGAGGCCAGACCACCACCGAGCAGCCACACGTACAACGTCACCCGGTCCACGTCGATACCCGACGACTCCGCCAGGTCCCGGTTGTCCGAGACCGCGCGCATCGCCTTACCGATGCGGGTGAACTGCAACAGGCACGCCACCAACACCAGGACCACCACGGCCACGGCGATGATCACCAGGTCACGCGGCGGCATCGACACCGGGCCGATGTGCACCAACTCCTGCACCTGGTAACCCGCGTAACGCGTCCGGTTCGCACCGAACAACACCAGGATCACGTGTCGCAGAACCAGCGCCACACCGATCGAGACGATGAACATCTGGATCAGGGCCACGTTGCGCTTACGCAACGGACGCCACAGGTAACGCTCCATCGTTCCGCCCAGCACCGCGCCCATGACCACCGCGATAGCGGCCGCCGCCCACAGCGGCACCCGCCAACCGATGTCGTCCCCGAGCACACCCAGCGCCGTAGCCAAGGCGATACCACCCAAGACCGACGACCACTGCAGGACGATCAGCGTCGTCCGGCCGAGCCTGCCCTCCATGAAGGCGCCCAACAGGATCGCCACACCCAGACCGGCGAAGATCGCCAGTAGGGAGTTGCCCATCCCGGCCGCGCCGCTACTGAAGAGCAACGCCATCATCGCACCGAAGGTGACCATGTCACCGTGCGAGAAGTTGATGATCTGCGTGGTCCCGAAGATCAGCGACAGACCGATCGCGGAGACCGCGATGACCAAGCCGAACAGCACACCCGCGGCGCTCAGCTGAACGAAACGTTCGCCGAAGCCACCACTGACGCCCTCGACCTCCACCGCCTCGTCGTCGGAGGGGGCCTCCTCGGCGTCGGTCGGGGTGGCCTCACCACCCTCCTCGGCGGCCTCCGTCTCGGCCTCCTCCTCAGCGGCGGCCCCGGCCTCGGTCAGAACCACGATCAGCATTCGCCGATCATTGCTCTCGACCTCGACCTCGGCCTCACCATCGACGAGGAGGGCCGTCTCTCGGACGGCGTACTCGCTGGGGACGGACTCCTGGTCCACCACTACGCGGTAGGTGCCCGGTTCGGGCAACTCCACTTCCCAAATTCCATCAGAGTCGGTCGTCACCGCTTCGATCTCGTCATCACCCTGGAAGACCGTGATCCCGATGCCCTCGACACCTTGATCCCGATCATCCGGCTGACCGATCTGACCGTGCAGCGACTCACCGCCCTGTTCGTCCGCCGTAGCCGCCGCCCCCGGGATCACCAGGAATGCGGTGATCAGGGCGAGCAACACGGTCACGAGGCGTGTGCGCACGCGCGCTCCTTGCGCATATGAGGTCCGTGACACCCGAACTGTGAACATTCAGGGGTCACTGTCCATTAGCTGTTCGGTGCGGCGAGTTTAGCCCGATTTAGGCTGGTCATTCAGCATAGCTAAAGCCACGTGACCCAACCGTCACCCCATTGTGCGCTAACGAGACCAAACCGGTATCAGATCCGAGTTGACCCTGAACAGGTGTCTAGGTTTTCCCGGCCACAATGATCTGATTTGTGAGTTCATCCCACTTTTGGTTACCGGATGACCACACCCGAGGCGACCCGGACACGCGAAGAGGGGCCGACGATGGATCGGCCCCTCTTCAGCTTCGCTAACGGTCGGTGATCAGCCCGACTGTCCGCCCAGTGTCTCGACGACGGTCTCGGCGACCTTGCGCATGGTCAGCCGACGATCCATGGAGTTCTTCTGGATCCATCGGAACGCCTCGGGTTCACTCATCCCGTGCCGGCTCTGCAACAGCCCTTTGGCCTGCTCCACCAGTTTGCGCGTCTCCAAGCGGTCCTGGAGTCCGCTGACCTCCGCCTCCAGCGCCGACAGTTCGGCGTAGCGGGAGGTCGCCATCTCGATCGCCGGCACCAGGTCCGCCTTACTGAAGGGCTTGACCAGATAGGCCATGGCACCGGCCTCTCGGGCCCGCTCCACCAGCTCACGCTGAGAAAAAGCGGTCAGGATCACGACCGGGGCGATGCGCTCCGCCGCGATCCGCTCGGCGGCCGTCAGGCCATCGAGCACCGGCATCTTGATGTCGGTGATCACCAGGTCGGGCCGGAGTTCCCGGGCAAGCCTGATGGCGGCCTCGCCATCACCGGCCTCCCCCACGACGGCGTAACCGTCCTCTTCGAGCATCTCCTTGAGATCCAGGCGGATCAGGGCCTCGTCTTCCGCGATCACCACACGGCTCTGCGTCCTCGTCACGTACACGAGGTTACAGAAATCAGCTAGTATGCTGTGCGTTGGCCCCGGCAATGCCGGTCAATCGTGACCCCACCGTTGATCGAGCAGCTCCACCCATGGAGGGACAGTCGGGCAAAACGGACAAATCAGCCGGAATGATGGAATGGCAGACATAGGGGACTCAAAATCCCCCGTCCTCACGGACGTGTGGGTTCGAATCCCACTTCCGGCACCGAACAACGAGAAGGGCCGCCGCGGCGGCCCTTCTCGTTGTTCAAAGCTCGCACGACCGAGGGATGTCCGAGGCGTGAGCGAACATACACCCTATGTATTCACGCGAGATCGTTGACGAAGCCCTGAAACCGCGTGCCCTCGGTTGGACCCGACAACGCATCGCCTCGACGTGCGGAGTATCCCAAAGAGCAGTCAGCCGTTGGCTCAACGAGACCCGACGTAACTCCAGGGCCGAGGCCGATCGGACCACCTACTGCCCCCGACGTTCGGATGGGGCCCTCCGTGAAGAGGCGTACGCCTATGTCCTGGGTACCTACTTGAGCGACGGCCACATCGTCGAGATCCGGCACAAGCCGGGCCTGCACACACTGTCCGTCTTCTACGACAAGAAATACCCGCAGCTGATCGCCTACTGCCAGGTCGCGATGGAGTCCGTCCTTCCGGTCAAGGCATGCAGGGTCAAGCGACCCGGTTGTATCGAGATCAAGAGCTACTCCAAGCACTGGACCTGTGTGTTCCCCCAACACGGCTCCGGGAAGAAGCATGAGCGGCCCATCCTCCTGCAACCTTGGCGGCAACGCATCGTGAAGGAGCATTCCGAAGCGCTGATACGAGGGCTCATGCACTCCGACGGCTGCCGAACCATCAACCGAACAGCCAAGAGGCGGCCCGATGGCGCGGTGGAGTACCACGAGTACCCGCGCTACCACTTCACCAACGTCTCGACCGACATCATCGGCGTCTTCACGCATGCCTTGGACCGGTTGGGAATCGCCTGGAGGGTCCACGTCGACAAGAGGGAGCCCCGCGGCAGGGACGCCCACATCGTGTCCATCTCCCGCAAGGACGCGGTCGCGGTGATGGAACGCGTCGTGGGGCCCAAGTACTGAGTCCGCCTACCTTGTGGCTCACAGGGTCCGCAGGTGGTCGCGCAGGGTACGGGCGACGCGCCCCAAGAGGGCTTCGGTCTCGGGCTGGTGACGGGCCGGAACGCGCGAGGCACTGAGAGCGGCGATGGCGTAGGCCTCGCCGCTCTTGTGTTCGACGACACCGATCTCGTGGCGGTGGTTGAGGACCGTGCCGGTCTTGGAGGCCCAGGTACTGGCGTCGGTGGTGAAGTCGGGGGCCAGGCGGTGACGGATGAGGTTGTCGGCCATGAGCTCGCGGACGCCTTGGGCGACCTCGGGGTGGATGTGGGTGGGTTTCCAAAGGGCCTGGAGGAGGTCGACGTGGGCCCGCGCGGAGCCGGAGTTGGCGAGGGTGACGTCGAGTTGGGGGATGTCGTGGCCTCGACCGTCGGTGCCCGCCTGGATGGCGAGGGTGTGGGCCAGGTGGGTTTCGTCGGGGTCGAGGCGTTCGGCGGGGGTGCGGTTGAGGTCGTGGATGCGGTGCCTGACGGTGATGCCGTGGATGTGGTGGTCCTTGAGGACGCGGGCGACGTGGGCGGGTGGGGTGAGGTCGAAGAGGGTGTCGGCCGCGGTGTTGTCGCTGAGGCAGGTGCTGAGGTGGAGGAGGTCTTCGATGGCGATGGTGATGGGGTGCCGGAATTTACTGATGCCGAAGGGGCCGGTGCCGGGTGGGCCGGTGTCGGTCTTGGTGGGGGTGACGCGCATGGGGGTGGCGCCGTCGAGTTCGCCTTGGTGAATGCGGTGGAGGGTGGCCAGGGCGAGGGGGACTTTGACCAGGGACGCGGTGGCGTATTCGGTGTCGGGGTCGATGCCGATCTCGTGGCCGGTGTGGAGGTCGCGAACGAGGAAGGAGGCGTGCAGGCCCGCCTCGTGGAGTTGGTCGCGAAGGTGGTGGGTGATCATGTGCGGGCTCCGAGGCAGCGGGCGATGTGGGTGTGCAGGTGAGTGTGGAGGGTGTGGGCGTGTTCTCCGATGGCGGTGTGGTCGCGGGTGGGTTGGATTTCACCGATGGGACGCCAATGGAGGTCGAGTGATTCGGCTTGGTCGGGGGTGCAGAGGAGGAGGTCGTCGTTGGTGAGGACTTCGGCGGTGGCGGTGGTGAGGCTACCGGCGAGGGTGATCTGGGTGGGGTGGAGTCCGAGCGCGTGGCCGGTGCGGGTGAGTGGGTCACGGATGTGGGGGGTGTCGTCTTCGGGTTGGATCCACACGCGTCGACGTGGGGTGGTGTCGGTGCGGCCGTTACGGAGTGTTTCGAGGTAGGTGATGGGGGCGCGGGGCGGTTCGTGGGTGGCCAGGCCCAGGGGTGCGGTCCAGTGGGCCTGGTCGGGTGGTGCGCAGACGAGGGCGGCGCGGACCTGGTGTGTATGGAGGAGGTGGGTGCGTTGGGCGGGTGGTGCGGGGTGGGGGTCGAGGTTGAGGTCGTGGTGGCGGGCGTGGGCGGTGAGGTGGGCGAGGTCGTGGGTGGTGCAGGTGGTGGGGACGGCGATGCGTAGCGGGGCCAGGCGTGCGGTGGCGGCGTCGTGTTCGAGGGTGTGGGCGAGTTCGATGAGGCGGCGGGCGGCGGGGAGGACGGCGTGTCCGAATTGGGTGAGGGTGGGGTGGCGTCCGGTGCGGTCGAAGAGGGGCGCGCCGAGGTGTTTTTCGAGGGCGGCGATGCGCCGGCTGGCGACGGGTTGGGGAATGTGGGCGGCTGCGGCGCCGTGGGTGAAGCTGCCGCGGTCGCTGACGTGAACGAAGGCGGTGCAGGCTCCTACGAGGTCCATGGGGTGAGGCTATGTCGAAAAGGCATGGGAGTGGCCGTTTTCGTCTTGGACGGCATGGGTGGTGGGGGGTGAGACTGCGGGTGCGGGCCGGTCGTGGTTCGTTCTCTCGAAGTCATGGAGGTTTTCGGTGAGGTTCGTGGTGCCTGGGTTCGTGGCGGCGGCGATGTTGGTGCCGTTGGTGGGGTGTGCTTCCTCGGAGGGAACGCCTCCCGAAGGCGCGGCCGTTGCGTCTTCGTCGGTGGAGGCGACGGAGTCCGTGGTGGACCTGTCGGTGGAGTTCGAGGCGTTGGAGGAGGAGTTCGACGCACGGCTCGGGGTGTACGCGGTGGATACGGGTTCGGGTGAGGTGGTCGCCTTCCGGGAAGATGAGCGATTCGCGCTCGCGTCGACGTTCAAGGCCTTGTTGGCGGGGGTGGTGTTGTCGGAGAACTCGTTGGAGGAGATGGAGCGGGTGGTGACCTTCGATGAGGAGGTGTTGGTGCCGCATTCCCCGGTGACGGAGCAGCATCTGGGGGTGGGGATGTCGTTGTTGGAGTTGTGTGACGCGACGGTGCGCTTCAGCGACAACGCGGCGGCGAACCTTTTGTTGGACGAGGTGGGCGGCCCTGAAGGGTTCACCGAGGCGTTGGGTGGGTTGACCGGGGATGAGGTGACGAACCTGGTGCGGTACGAGGTGGAGATGGCCGAGGGGGTGCCGGGGGACGAGCGGGACACGAGCACCGCCGAGGCGTTGGTGGGTTCCTTGGAGGAATTCACGCTCGGTGACGTGTTGCCCGAGGATCGTCGTGAGGTGTTGGTGGATTTGTTGGAGCGCAACACCACGGGGGACGCCCTGATTCGAGCGGGGGTCCCGGAGGGATGGGTCGTGGGTGACAAGACCGGCGCCGGTGGTTTCGGGACGCGCAACGACATCGGGGTGTTGTGGCCGCCGGAGGGGGGTCCGATCGTGTTGGCGGTGTTGTCGAGCCGGGATGAGTCCGGCGCGGAACACGATGACGCGTTGATCGCTCAGGCCACGGAGGTGGTGGTGGAGGCCCTGGACTGAGGTTCGGGGGTAGTCCGCCCGGAACCTTGGTAAACACCCGACCATTTCCACCACGAATAGGTCTTTTGTCACTTTATGACGGTGGAAGCGGGCTGAGCCGATCACATCACGGCCACAACCTGAGTACAACACGTGGGTTCGGTCGCTGCGCGGGCCCGGTGTCCCTGATCCTTGACTGAACAAGAACGTGCCCGAAGGGGTTTGTTTCGAGGAGAGGGGCATCGGGTGTTGACCGCGGTGGCCGGGGTGATCGGCGCGTTGGTGATCGGGTCCTGGGTCGTGGTGGCCTGGGGTTCCCGCCGGCGTCGGCCTTGGCTGTGGGCTCCGGTGGCCCTGCTCGCGGTCGTGTTGGTCGCCCTGGACCTGCCCGGGTGGTCGTTCCTTGCCCTGTTGGCCTTGGCGTCCGGTTCCTTCGCCGAATTGGTGTTGGGGTCGCGTGAACATCCCGCGATCCGGACCAGGTCACCGGATGCCCCGTTGAGCACCGAGCGATGGGCGGCGGCGGTGGCGGCCCCCTTCCGGGTGGCCTTGGCCGAACCGTGGGACGTGGTGGCGCGGCCGAGCCTGCGGCGCCGTTACCGGAGGATGATGGAGCGCCAGTGGTCGGTGGTGGATCGGGAGTCACTGCTGGCGACGGTGGACCGGTTGTTGGAGGAGCTGCACGGTGGGCCGAGCCTGGACCTGGCCGTTGATCTGCGCTCGGGTACGGCGCGGTCGCGTCTGCCCGAAGGCGGTGAGGACACCGGCGCGATGGTGCGGTTGTCCCCGGAACAGGTGATGCGGTTGCGTTCGGTCACGGGGGTGGCCGAGGGTGACAAGACGTTGATGATCGGCGCCTACCACTGGTGGAAGTCCGTACACGTCATCCGGTTGGTGTGCGGTGGGGCCTCGCTGGACTGGTTGAGTCCGGTGGAGACGCAGGCACTGTTGCGTCGGGTGGCTTCGGATTTGCAACGTCGTTATTCGTCCTGGGGGCAGTTGTCGTCGGCGTTCCACGCCGGTTACCTGTTGTGGCCGGACAAGGGGGTGGAGGGCGACGACGGAGATTCCTCGGATCGGGTGTGGGTGGCACTGGGGTTGTTGGACGAGGATCCACGTAGTCCCTGGAACCTGTTGCCGTGGGACATGCCGTTGGAGCGGGCATCGTTCGAGGGCGGAGTCTCTTCCGCCCAGGACTGAGGGCACTGGTCGGCCCGGAGCGCTCCGGCGTGGCTCATCCGCCGGGCTCCGGGCCGGACCTGATGTGGCTCCTGTGGTGGGGTCCTGTGCGTCAGGCGTTCAGAGCGACGGCGTCGCCGATGCGGTGGACGCGCAGGGAGTTGGTGGAGCCGGTGGTTCCGGGCGGGCTACCGGAGACGATGACGACCGTGTCGCCCTTGTTGTAGTCGCCGAGTCGGAGCAGTTCGCTCTCCACTTGGCGGACCATGTCGTCGGTGTTGTCCGCCCAGGGAACCAGGTTGCTCTCGACACCCCAGGTGAGGGAGAGACGTCCGCGGGTGCCGGCTTCGGTGGTGAAGGCCAGCAGCGGGATGGGTGAACGGTAACGGGCCAGCCGGCGGGCGGTCTCACCGGACATGGTGAAGGCGACCAGGGCCTTGGCTCCGACCGTGGCGCCGATCTCGGCGGCGGCGCGGGCGATGGCTCCACCGGTGGTCTCGGGCACCCGGTCGAGGATGTGCGAGGCGCGCAGGGATTCCTGTTCGGCGGCGCCGATGATGCGCGCCATGGTCTCGACGGTCTCGACGGGATAGTCGCCGATACTGGTCTCCCCGGAGAGCATGACGGCGTCGGCGCCGTCGAGGACGGCGTTGGCGACGTCGGAGGCCTCAGCGCGGGTAGGGCGGGGCGCGCTGATCATGGATTCGAGCATCTGGGTGGCGACGATGACCGGTTTGGCCTTGTCGCGGCAGCGTTCGACGGCGCGTTTTTGCACCATGGGGACGTTTTCCAGGGGCAGTTCGACGCCGAGGTCGCCGCGGGCGACCATGACGGCGTCGAAGACCTCGATGATGTCCTGGAGTCGTTCGACCGCCTGGGGTTTTTCGATCTTGGCGATGAGGGGGACGGTGACGCCCTCATCATCCATGATGCGGTGGCACTCTTCGGCGTCGGCGGGGCTGCGGACGAAGGAGAGGGCGACCATGTCGACACCTTGGCGCAAAGACCAGCGGAGGTCTTCCTCGTCCTTTTCGGTGAGCGCGGGAACGCTGACCGCGACACCGGGGAGGTTGAGTCCCTTGTGGTTGGAGACGGGACCACCGAAGACGACGCGGGTGTGGACGTCCGTGCTGGTGGTCTTGGTGCATTCCAAGACGACGCGGCCGTCGTCGATGAGGACGCGGTCCCCGGGGCGGACGTCACCGGGGAGCCCCTTGTAGGTGGTGGAGACGCCGTTCTGGTCTCCGGGGGTGTCTTCGGTGGTGATGGTGAACTCGTCTCCGGCGGCGAGTTCGATGGGACCCCCGGGGAAGGTGCCGACGCGGATCTTGGGCCCCTGGAGGTCGGCGAGGACACCGACGGCGCGGTCGGCGTCCTTGGCGGCCTGCCTGAGGTTGGTCAGGCTCGCGTGGTGGTCGTCGTGGGTTCCGTGGCTGAGGTTGATGCGGGCGACGTCCAGGCCGGCTTCCACGAGGCGTCGGAGGGTTTCCGGGCTCGAGGTGGCGGGGCCTAGGGTCGCGACGATTTTTGCTCGACGTGTCACGAGTATCACTCTAGAGCGTTCGTGGGATGGAGTGGTCTAAACCAGGTTGCGAATGGACGTATGAGAGGTGGAGTGGGAGCGAATTCGGTCACCCTTCGTGAGGAGTTCGGGAGGAATCGGAGTCGCTATCGTATGGGCGTTTCGTCGATGGATCGAGGGGGTCGTGGTGTTCGAGCGTGGCGCGGTGGTGGCGGCTCTGTCGGATGAGGTGGCGGTGTTGGCGGAGGTGTTGTCGGGAGTTTCGGAACAGGACGTGGTCCGCCCCACGCGGTGCGCGCCGTGGGACGTGGCGGCCTTGGCGGTGCACACGGTGGGCGCGTTGCATCGGGTGATGGTGGCTTTGGAGGAGGAACCGCCGGAGCCGGGACGTGAGCCGGTGTCGGCGGTGGAGTACTACGCGCCGGACGTGCGGTTCTCGGTGCCGGTGAACGAGGACCGGATACGAAGTGCGATGCGGGCGGCGGAGCGGCGTGCGGACGCGCGGGAGGCGGGGCGGGTGCTGCGTCGGACGTGGCGGGCCCTGGAGCCGCGTCTGGAGCGAGAGCCGAAGGACCGGATGGTGATGACCCGACATGGTGATTCGATGTCGTTGACGGATTTCCTGGTGACCCGGGTGGTGGAGTCGGTGTTGCACGGGTTGGATCTGGCGGACGCGTTGGGGCGGGAGCCGTGGGCGTCCGAGCGGGGTGCGGCTCTGGTGTGGGAGGTGTTGTTCGGCGCGGCCGACCGGGAGACTTTGGAGAGGGTGCTACCGGGCGCTTCGGGGGGTGGCGCGGGTGCGTTGGCGGCCGTGCGGGTGGTGACGGGTCGTGCACCGGTGCGGGTGGGGCGTGAGGTGTTGGAGGGTGTGGGGGTGCGGGCTCTGGCTTTGGGGTGAGGCGGCGCTCCGCGCTGGGAGGCCATGGTTCGGTGCCCCACGAGTAGGTGCTCGGGGCGCTGCGTGTGGCCGTCAAGAGGTCCGACGTGGCCGAGGCAGGTCGGGTGCCAGGCGACCGTATACGCGCAGGATGCGTAGGCGTTGGATGGTGCGCATGCCTTCGCGCTCGATGGTGGCGGCGGTGTCCCAGTGGTCCCAGTGAGCGTCCCATCCTCCGTCGGGGCGTTGTTGCCGTTCGAAGGCTTCCAGGTTGCGTTCGATCTCGGCGTCGGTGAACAGTGGTCGGGCGATGTGATCGGGATTACAGGCCAGGTCCAGTGGTGTGTGGACGTGTCCGGTGGCGCGCGGGTGTACGTCGATGACCGCGCGGATCATGGTGGACAGACGTTTCATGGTGGCCGTGGCTCGGACTCGATCGGGTACGTGTTGCAGGAAGGAACAGATGCCGATGGCTTCGTGCGGGTCGGTCCACTGGAGTGCGTCGATGTGTTTCCAGCAGTAGGCGGTGGCGTGGTCGCGCCAGGGGTGGCTGATGTTGTTCTTGTACAGCAGCCCGGTGATCATCGTGGTGATGTCCAGGGCGCTGGAGAAGTCATCGGTCTCTTGGTACCAGGGGGCGGCTTCGGTGTGGCGGACGTTGGGCAGCACGTGCGGTAGGCCGCCGTCGTCGTTGCTGACGCTGCTGAGGTAGCGGCAGGTCTGGTGGGCCAGGTCCGCGGGAATGGTGCCGAGTTCGTCGAGGTAGCGCAGGGCGAGTTCGGTGGCGACGGGTTGGCTTGAGCCGCCCCGCAGGTCAGGGTCGAGGGCGTTGCCGTATCCGCCGTCGAGGTTGCGGTAGGCGGCCAGGGCCGTGTGGACGGGGCCGGCGGTTCGGGTCTGGAAGTGGTAGGCGAAGCGGTGCCGGTCGATGAGCCGGGCACCGCGCATGATGAAGTGTTCGGCTGCGCGATAGGAGTCCCAGGTCATAACGGTCATGCTTCGACGGTAGGAGGAGTACGACCCGCCGGTGAAGGGTGTGGGCCGGATCCATTCGGGATCTTTACGTCTGGTTCTCTGGGTCCTTGCGCTTGCGGCGTAGGTGGAGGTAGAGCAGTCCGAGCCAAGAGACGGCGATGCTGAGGGCGACCAAGAGCCGGACGGTGACGAGGTGTTCGGCGGGGTAGATGACGCCGGTCAGGTAGTGATCGATGAATCCCGCGGGTGGAAGTCCGGCTTGGCCGGCCTGCTCGCGTCCCCAGTTCTCGACGTGGGTCAAAGGGCAGGCCCAACCGATGACGGTGATGCCGAGGGAGTAGAGGGCGCAGGCCAGGTGTGGCCAAAAGAGGACGGGCCAACGCCAGGCGATGTATCCGCCGATGACGAGGTAGATGAGGAAGGCCATGTGCAGGATCATGGCCCCTTCTCCGATCACCCGGTAGATCATGGGCTCAGCCTAGATGTGGGTCGGGCGCGGAGGGTAGCCCCCCGCGCCCGGGCGTGTGTCCTGCGGAGCGCTCCGCTCAGACGAGTGGGCGTTCGGTGGGTGGGATGGCGACCGGCAGGACGGTGTCCTGGGTGAGGTAGCGGTCGACGCCGGCGGCGGCCGAGCGGCCTTCGGCGATGGCCCACACGATGAGTGACTGCCCCCGGCCCATGTCACCGGCGCAGAAGACGCCGTCGACGCTGGTCCGGTAGTCGTCGTCGCGGACGACGTTGCCACGACCGTCGAGGTCGACGCCGAGGTCGTCGATCATGCCCTTCTTCTCGGGACCGACGAAGCCCATGGCGAGGGTGACCAGGTCCGCGGGGATCTCGCGTTCGGTGCCCTGGACCGGTTCGAAGCCCTTGTCGGTGCGTTCGACGTCGACGAGCTTGAGAGCGCGTACGTGGCCGTTCTCATCACCGAGGAATTCGACGGTGTTGACGGAGTAGATCCGCTTGCCGCCCTCTTCGTGTGCGCTGGTGACCTTGTACAGCATGGGCATGGTGGGCCAAGGCTGGTGGTCGGGCCGCTTCAGCGGGGGCTTGGGCATGATCTCCAACTGGGTGACGCTCTTGGCGCCTTGGCGGTGGGCGGTGCCGACACAGTCGGCGCCGGTGTCACCACCGCCGATGACGACGACGTGCTTGCCCTCGGCGTGCAGGGGTGCGCGGTCGAAGTCGCCTTCTTGGACCTTGTTGGCCAGGGGCAGGTATTCCATGGCCTGGTGGATGCCGTCGAGTTCGCGGCCCTTGGCGGGTAGGTCGCGCCATTGGGTGGCCCCGCCGGTGAGGACGATGGCGTCGTTGTCGGCGCGGAGTCGTTCGACGGTGATGTCGACGCCGATGTTCACCCCGGTGCGGAAGGTGGTGCCTTCGGCCTTCATCTGGGCGAGGCGGCGCTCGATGTGCCGCTTCTCCATCTTGAACTCGGGGATGCCGTAGCGCAGGAGGCCGCCGATGCGATCGGCTCCCTCG
>NZ_ANBD01000069.1 GCF_000341005.1 Nocardiopsis alkaliphila YIM 80379
GCCGACGACGGCCACCTTCTTGCCCGTGCGGTGGGCGGGGGGCAGGGGCTTGACCCAGCCTTCCTCCCAGGCGCGGTCGATGATGGAGACCTCGACGTTCTTGATGGTGACTGCGGGTTGGTCGATGCCGAGCACGCAGGCCGATTCGCAGGGCGCCGGGCAAAGGCGGCCGGTGAATTCGGGGAAGTTGTTGGTGGCGTGGAGTCGTTCGATCGCCTCGGCCCAGTCATGGGCGTAGACGAGGTTGTTCCACTCGGGGATGAGGTTGCCCAGGGGGCATCCGTTGTGGCAGAAGGGGATGCCGCAGTCCATGCAGCGCGAGGCCTGCTTGGTGACGGTCCCTCGGTCGAACTCTTCGTGGACTTCGCGCCAGTCCTGGATGCGTACGTCGACGGGGCGGTGGGCGGGGAGCTCGCGCTCGGTGATCTTCAAAAAACCCTTGGGGTCTGCCATGGTCGTGTTCCTCCTTTCGTGGACCGGCTGTCTCAGGACTGCGCGGAGGCCATGATGGCCTCGTTGACGTCGCGTCCTTCGCGCTCGGCCTCGCTCTGGGCGAGCAGGACGCGCTTGTAGTCACGTGGCATGACCTTGGCGATGCGGGCCAGGCCGTGGTCGCCCTCGGCCAGGAGGCGTCCGGCGACGGTGGAGCCGGTCAGGTCACGGTGACTGGTGAGGGTTTCGGTGAGGAACTCGCGGTCTTGATCGGTGAGTTCCTCGATTTCGACCATTTCGTCGTTGACGCGGGCGGGGTCCAGGTCCAGGACGTAGGCGATGCCTCCGGACATGCCCGCGGCGAAGTTGCGTCCGGTACGGCCGAGGATGACGGCGCGGCCCCCGGTCATGTATTCGCAACCGTGGTCGCCGATGCCTTCGACGACGGCGGTGGCACCGGAGTTACGAACACAGAAGCGTTCGCCGACGATGCCGCGCAGGTGGAGTCGACCGGAGGTGGCGCCGTAGCCGATGACGTTGCCCGCGATGATGTGCTCTTCCGCGACGAGTTTGGAGTCGTCGTCGGGGCGGACGATGACGTGGCCGCCGGACAGGCCCTTGCCAACGTAGTCGTTGGCGTCGCCGTGCAGACGCAGGGTGATGCCCGGGGGCAGGAAGGCGCCGAAGGACTGGCCCGCTGACCCGGTGAAGGTGATGTCGATGGTGTCGGTGGGCAGACCCTGGGCGCCGTGGCGCTTGGTGACCTCGTGGCCGAGCATGGTGCCGACGGTGCGGTTGACGTTACGCACCGGTAGTTCGAGTGTGACCGGCCGTCCGAAGTCCAGGGCACCCTCGCTGAGTTGGATGAGGGTGTTGTCCAAAGCCTTTTCCAGGCCGTGGTCTTGGCCGCGTCGCTGGAAGCGCTGGTCTCCGGCGAGGGGTTCGACCTCGTGCAGGATGGGCGACAGGTCCAGGCCTTGGGCCTTCCAGTGGTCGACGGCATCGCGGGTGTCGAGCAGGTCGACGGCACCGATGGCCTCGTCCAGACTACGAAAGCCCAGTCGGGCGAGGTATTCGCGGACCTCCTGAGCGATGAACTCGAAGAAGTTCACCACGTACTCGGCCTTGCCGGAGAAGCGTTCGCGCAGGGTGGGGTTCTGGGTGGCGACGCCGACGGGGCAGGTGTCGAGGTGGCACACGCGCATCATGACGCAGCCGGAGACGATGAGGGGCGCGGTGGCGAAACCGTACTCCTCGGCACCGAGCAGGGCGGCGATCACGACATCACGGCCGGTCTTCATCTGACCGTCGGTCTGGACGACGATGCGGTCGCGCAGACCGTTGAGCAGCAGGGTCTGCTGGGTTTCGGCGAGCCCGAGCTCCCAGGGGGTACCGGCGTGCTTGAGGGAGGTCAGCGGTGAGGCACCGGTCCCTCCGTCGTGGCCGGAGATGAGGACGACGTCGGCGTGGGCCTTGGACACACCGGCGGCGACGGTACCCACACCCGCTTCGGAGACCAGCTTGACGTGGACCCGTGCGGAGGGGTTCGCGTTCTTGAGGTCATGGATGAGCTGGGCGAGGTCCTCGATGGAGTAGATGTCGTGGTGGGGCGGCGGCGAGATGAGTCCGACGCCGGGGGTGGAGTGGCGGGTGTCGGCCACCCACGGGTAGACCTTGTGGCCGGGCAGCTGTCCGCCTTCACCGGGCTTGGCGCCCTGGGCCATCTTGATCTGGATGTCGTCGGCGTTGCTGAGGTAGTGCGAGGTGACGCCGAAGCGTCCGGAGGCGACCTGCTTGATGGCGCTGCGGCGCAGATCCCCGTTGGCGTCGGGGGTGAAACGGTCGGGGTCCTCACCGCCCTCTCCGGTGTTGGATTTGCCACCGAGGCGGTTCATCGCGATGGCGAGGGTCTCGTGGGCCTCGGCGGAGATGGAGCCGTAGGACATGGCGCCGGTGGAGAAACGCTTGACGATGGCCGAGATAGGTTCGACCTCGTCGATCGGGACGGGTTCGCGCACGCCTTCCTTGAGTCGGAAGAGCCCGCGCAAGGTCATGAGCTTGGCGGCCTGGTCGTCGACCTTGTTCGTGTACTCCTTGAAGATCTCGTACTTGCGGCTCCGGGTGGAGTGTTGGAGCTTGAAGACCGTCTCGGGGTTGAACAGGTGCGGTTCGCCCTCGCGGCGCCACTGGTACTCGCCGCCGACCTCCAGGCGCCGGTGGGCGTTGGGGTTGGCGGCGTGGGCTCGGCGGTGGCGAATGGCGACCTCTTCGGCCAGGACGTCGAAGCCGACGCCGCCCAGGCGGGAAGTGGTGCCGGTGAAGCAGCGGTCGATGACGTCCTGGCCCAGCCCCAGGGCTTCGAAGATCTGGGCTCCGGTGTAGGAGCTGACGGTGGAGACACCGATCTTGGACATGACCTTGAGGACACCCTTGCCGTAGGCCTTGAGGGTGTTGCGCACGGCGGTGTCGGCGTCGATGCCGCCGAGGGTGCCGCGCCTGACCATGTCGCGAACGGTTTCCAGGGCCAGGTAGGGGTTGATCGCGGAGGCGCCGTAGCCGAGGAGGAGCGCGACGTGGTGGCATTCACGGACGTCGCCGGCCTCGACGAGCAGGCCGACCTCGGTACGGGTCTTCTCGCGGACCAGGTGGTGATGAATGGAACCGGTCAGCATCAGTGACGGGATGGGCGCGCGTGCGCTGTCGGCGCGACGGTCACTGAGGACGAGGACGTGCGCGCCGTCGGCGATGGCGGCGGAGACCTCGGTGTTGATCCGGTCCAGTCGGGCGGACAGGGCGTCGCCACCGCCGTCGACGGAGTAGGTGCCGTCGACGGTGAAGGTCTTCAGTGCCGGGTCGGTCTCGCCGGCGGTGACGATGGCGGCGAGTTCGGCTTGGTCCACCACCGGTGTGGGCAGGACGAGGCGACGGTTGTGGCCGGGGACCGAGGCGAGGATGTTGTGTTCGGCCCCCAAAAGGGTGGCCAGGCTGGTGACCATCTCCTCCCGAATGGCGTCCAGCGGCGGGTTGGTGACCTGCGCGAAGTTCTGCGAGAAGTAGTCGAAGAGTTGGCGCGAGCGGTCGGACAGGGCCGCCACCGGGGTGTCGGTGCCCATGGAGCCGATGGGTTCGGCGCCGGTGCGGGCCATGGGGGCGAGGATGATCCGGAGCTCCTCCTCGGTGTAGCCGAACACCTGCTGGGCGAGGTCGAGTTCGGTGACCGGGACGGGTTCGGCCTCGGGGAGGTCGTCCAGGCGCAGGACACCGGCGTCGATCCACTCCTGGTAGGGGTGTTCGGCGGCGAGTTCGGCCTTGATCTCCTCGTCCTCGATGATGCGCCCCTGCCCGGTGTCGACGACGAAGATGCGGCCGGGCTGCAGTCGGCCCTTGCGGACCACGGTGGCGGGGTCGATGTCCAGGACACCGGCTTCAGAGGCCAAGACGACCAGACCGTCCTCGGTGACCCAGTAACGGCCGGGGCGAAGACCGTTGCGGTCCAGGACGGAGCCGACGAGGGTGCCGTCGGTGAAGGACACCGAGGCGGGACCGTCCCAGGGCTCCATGAGGGTGGAGTGGTACTCGTAGAAGGCCCGCACGGCCGGGTCCATCTCGGTGTGGTTCTCCCAGGGCTCGGGGATCATCATCAGGACGGCGTGCGGCAGGGAACGGCCTCCGAGGTGGAGCAGTTCCAGGGCGTCGTCGAAGGACGCGGTGTCGGAGTCGTCGGGGTCGACGATGGGGAAGACGCGGTCCAGGTCACCGGGGATGAGGTCGCTGGCGAGCTTGGCCTCACGCGAGCGCATCATGTTCCGGTTGCCCTTGACCGTGTTGATCTCACCGTTGTGCGCGACGTAGCGGAACGGGTGGGCGAGCGGCCAGGACGGGAAGGTGTTGGTGGAGAACCGAGAGTGGACCAGGGCCAGACCGGAGGTGTAACGGCGGTCGGACAGGTCCGGGAAGAACGGTTCCAACTGGGGGGTGGTGAGCATTCCCTTGTAGGAGATGGTGCGTGGGGAAAGGCTCGGGAAGTAGACGTCGCCCTCGTGTTCGGCGCGCTTGCGGACACAGTAGGCGTACCGTTCGAGGTCGATACCGGTGAGGCCCTCGGTGGGGGTGCCCCGGCGTCCGGTGATGAACAGCTGCCCGAAGTAGGGCATGACCTCGCGGGCGGCGGGGCCGCAGTAGCGAGGTTCGAAGGGCACCTCGCGCCAGCCGAGGACGGTCAGGCCCTCGTCGATGACGATGGAGTCGATCTTTTCCACGGCGGCGGCTCGCTCGGCGGCGTCGGAGGGCAGGAAGCCGATGCCGGTGGCGTAGGCGCCCGCTTGGGGAAGGTCGAAGTCACAGACCTCGGTGTAGAGGTCGTGAGGGACCTGGGTCAGGATGCCCGCGCCGTCACCGTCGTCGGGGTCGGCCCCGGAAGCACCTCGGTGGTCGAGATTGCGCAGAACCGTGAGTGCCTTGCTCACGATGTCGTGGCTGCGACGACCGGTGAGGTCGGCCACGAACCCCACGCCGCAGGCGTCGTGTTCGTGAGCGGGATCGTACAGGCCCTGGGGGGTGCTCTGCGCGTTCGTTCGGACGGACGGACGCCACACGTTCTCAGCAGGCATCTATCCTCCTGTCGTCTTGAAATGGGCTTTGCGAAAAGCGCGTTCGGGACGACATTGGCCCTGCTGCGTACGTGATTCTGTTGTGTCCGCCCGGAGGCGGGTCCCATGTGGTGGGCGTCCGGCACACCTGTCGGCTCGCGTGCACGTCCTCGTGTCGCCGGTGGTGTTCGAGTCACCCGCCGCGGGCAGGTTCTCTTATACACGCCGGTCCGAACACGATGTCGATCGTGGGTCTGGACCGGGTGGCGCCGCGGTGCGCGTTCGGCCTCGGGCACGTGCCCGATGGGCGTTGAACAGGCGTCCTCTCGGTTTTGCCCTCCGAGGAAGCCCGGCCTAGCGAATTTTTCCACATGTGGTCCTCGCCAAACCTCCCGGGGCGGGTCGGTCATCGAGTACCGTCCGGGGCTCGCCACGGGATGGGAGGGCCCTTCCGTGCCGGATCCGCAGGTTGTCCCCGGTGTCCCCCCGTTTCTCAGGGGAGGGGCACTGGCACCTGGGAGTGACATGTCACTCATCACACCTTTTGTCGGATCGGACCTGCCACGTCGGTCGTTGTCACCGCCGTGCGCTCCAGACATGGGAGGATCGCCCAATGGCAGGACACCCGGCTCCCTCCGGCCCTGAGGCCGGAACCTCGAGCGACATCACACGTGCACCGGGCGCTGCGGCGCCGACCGACCCCGACTCGGAATCCTCTCTGCCCGAGGTGGCGAGGACCTTCCTACGCGAGTACGGGGTCGACGCCCCACGCCCTCGACTGATCCTGTCGTTGCTCCGTGATGGTCGATGGTGGAGCGCCAACGACCTGGTACGCGCCGGCGGCGTGGCCCACTCGGTGGTGATCTCGCTGCTCAGGGCCTTGGAAGAGGGCGGGGAGGTGGCCCGGGACGGCGATCGGTTCCGGTTGTTGAGCCCGTCCCACTATCAAGGGGCACGAGCCCCGCTTCTGGCCGACCCGGTGGCGCACCTGTTGCCTGAGCATTCCCGGACCGCCACGGAACTGGTACGCGCGATCGCCACGGGGCCCACTTCGGACACGAATCTGGATCACGTATCGGCCACGGCGGAGACGGCGTTGCGGCGTGCCCTGTTCCTGGCCACCCGGTTCGACCTGGACCAGCGCACCCTGTTGTGTGTGGGAGATCACGACCTGACGTCGTTGGCCCTGGCGTTGGTGTCCCCCGGGACCCGGGTGGAGGTCGTGGACCTGGACGAGCGGGTGTTGGAGCACATCGACACGGTGGCCGAGCGGTTGGGGCTGTCGGTGCGTACGCACAGCGCCGATCTGAGGTTGGGGCTCCCCGCGACGTTGCGGGAGAAGGCCGACGTGGTCTTCACCGACCCTCCCTACACCCCCGAAGGGGTGAAGTTGTTCGTACGGCGCGGTGTGGAGGGTCTGGCCGACCCGAAGCGGAGCCGGGTCCTGGTGGCCTATGGGGTCTCCGAGACCACTCCGAAGTTGGCCGCCGCCACCCAGGCGCGGCTGATGCGTTCGGGACTGCTGATAGAGGCGATGTGGCCGGACTTCAACCGTTACCTGGGCGCGGAGTCGATCGGTGCCGCCAGCGACCTATATGTTCTTCGCCCTTTGTCCAAGACCTTGCCCGCCCCCACCACTGAAAGCGCCCGGGTGTACAGCCAGGGGGTCAGCGCCAAGGAGGCACGCGGCGATTTGGACGCGGATCGGGCGACGGCGGTGTTGGAGCGGGCCGCCGAGGGAAGCGAGGAGGCCCAGCCCCCGCTTCCGGCGTTGGTCGGGGACTGGCCGCGTGAGGTGTCCAAACGGGTGCGGGTGCGGTTGTCCACCTGGATGGGCTCCCCCACCGCGGTGGGGCCGTGCGCCGTGGTGAACTTGACCGGTGGTTGGGATCGGTCGGCGCCCCGGGTGGCGTTGGCCACGACCGCCGATCAGGCGTTCTTGCTGGTGCCCTCGACCTCCTCCTGGGTGCGTGACCAAGCAGGGCAGAAGGCGTTCCGGGCGATGGTGGAACCCGGGATGCGGGTGCGGTTCCTGCGCGGGTTCGGGGCGCCGGACCTGACCGCGATACGGCTGGACCGCAACCCCGAACCAGGCGGGAGTACCGGCCGGTTGTTGGCACACGTGCAGGGGCGGGCGCACGGCATGCTCACCACGACGCTGCGGACCGGCCTGGTGGAGGTGGCGGCCTGGCGTGGACAAGCGATCAACAAGCGCACGGCCCGTCAGGCGGTGGCGTCGGCACCGACGTGGCTGCCCGGGCACAGTCTGTTGGACCTGCCCGAACACCGGTTCTCGGAACTGCGGGTGTTGGCCTCGGAGCTGTTGACCCACGTGAAGGAGTTGCGGTCCGGCTGATCCGAAGGGCCCGAACGTGGTGTGGGCCCGGGAGGAACCATTCCTTCCGGGCCCACGCCGTACACGGACGTGGCCTGAGGAGATCACTCTCCGGGCAGAGCCGTTCCCTCTTCGCCGGGCAGGCCCTCGGTACCGATCTCCCCGGTGCCGGTGTCCTCACCGGCCCCCTCGATGCCGGTACCGTCCGTACCGACCTCACCGGTTATCTCGGTCTCTTCGGTACCGGTGCCCTCGCCGCCTTCGGTGTCGTCGGTGTGTTCGATCATGCGGCGGAAGAGAGGGTCCCGGAAGTTGGCCAAGGCCACCAACGGGGTGGAGAGGGTGACACGTTCCTCCACCGACTCCGAATCGGTGGGCTGGACCCAGACCACGACGAGGTAGTGTCCGCTGACGATGGCGTCGGCGGCGCTGTAGCCCCTGCCCAACCGGTCGAAGGGTTCGGCGCCGGAGGGCGCCAGGACGAACCCGGGGTCGGCGACCTCCTCGGATTCCTGTCCCTCTTCGGGTTCAGGCAGGTCCAAGGCCTGGGCCACCGCCCGACTGCCCTCGACGTCGGCCAGGTTGAACACGGTGGCCACGCCGAAGAAGGCGTCGGAGACATAGGTGGCGCGGCCGACCTGGGTGCAATCGGCGTCGGCCAGGGCCTGGGTCGCGACCTCGCCCCATACGGCACCGGCGCAGTCGTCGGTCAGGTCGGACTCGGCCAGGGTGAAGTCGATGCTCTGACTGGAAATCTCGGCGTTGCGACGCTCGAACAACTCACCTTCGTTCAGGGGCCGGCTGTCGACTTCCCGGGAGGCGAGGACCTCGTTCATGTTGCCGGCGTCTCTGACCTTGTAGACGACCGGACGGGTCTCCTGGGGGGCCGCCTGTTCCCCTTCCTCCCCCGAGAGTTCGACGAACAGGACCACGCCCAAGGCGATGAGCGCCACCACCAGTGAGCCCACCAGGATGGTCAACGTCCTACCGAAGCGCCGAGGTTCCTTCTTTCGCCGCCCACCGCTCCGGCGACGCCCGCCCTCTGGGGAAGGGCTCGTCGAGGTCGGCTGTTCGTCGGACTCGCTGTTCTTCCTCCGGCGGCCCGGCCTACCAGGCGTCGAGGGTTCAGAAGGGGACACCCAAAGGACCTTTCCGTGGGTTCGGGCCGGCCACCAGGTGTGGTGACCGGCCCGCTTGCGCTCGGGACTCGAGGGGGGATGGTTCTCCCGCCCCGTTACGACCCTGGCGGGCGGGTCGATCTGTCCGAGATCCTATCCGGGCATCCGACGTGGCCGGACAGGCCCACTGTTTCGTCCACCGTCGCCACCACTCTCGATCGCTGCGCTCACCAGGGCTCGCCGGGACGCATCCTGGTGGTGGTGTCTACTCGTCGGGTCGGCTGGCCACGACCTCGTCGTAGACGAATCCGAAGGCGCCCATCGACGCCACCTCCAGGACCGCCAGGTCCGCGTCCTCCCCAGGCGGGGAACCGTCTGCCTTGGCCGACCAGAACACGGCCAGGTAATGGCCCATGACCTGGCTGCTGGCCTGGCTGTAACCGTCCTGCAACCCTTCGACGTCACTGTCGCCACCGGTACGGGCCAACAGGAAACCGAGGTCGGTGTCGGCGTTGGTCGGGTCCAGTGCCGCGGCCACGTCGGTGGCGCTCTTGCTGTCGGACAGGTCGAACAAGGTCACCTGGGCGACGTGGTCGCCGTCGGCGTCGGTGTAGACACCCGAGGCCGCGTTGGCGCAGTCGGCGTCCAGGAGGCTTTGTCCGAGTTCCTCACCCCACACCAGGGAGGTGCAGGAGTCGGTGACCTCGGATTGGCGCAGCTCCAACTCCATACCACTGAGTTCGAGTTCCTCCACGGAACCGAAGACGGCCTCCTCGGTCATGGGTTCGGCGTCGGCCGAACGCTCGTCGATGGGGCCGAACACGTCGGGATCGTTGGCCTCGAATCGGTACTGCTCCGGGGTGAGGGTGCTGTGTCCCTCGGGCGGGGCCACGATGGAGTCCTCGCCGGTGGCGCCGCCGCCGGCGCCGGTGACGAGCTGGTAGGAAAGCAGGCCCAAAAGAGCGACCAAGGCGATGCTGAAGGCGCCCAGGAGCGCACCGAGCACCGCTGTTCCGCGCTTGCGCTTGCTCTGTTCCGCCAGGGTGTACACGATCTGGTTGGGTCGGTCCCCCAACACGGAGACCTTCTTGATCGCGGACGCGGAGAAGGCGGAGACACGGTTCACGCCGCGCTTGTTCCTACCCTTGCGTCGCCCACCTCGGCGTTCCGAACGGCCCACGTGCTCGGCACGCTCATCGCCCGCGTCCTGCTCGTAGTACTCGGCGTCGTCGTATCCGATGGCGTCGTCACGGGTGTGGGTGTGGCCGTACTCGGCGGAGAAGTCCTCCTCCGGGTCATAGCCTTGCTCTTGGTACCCGTCGTTGTCACGACCGTAGTCGTGCTCTGCGGTGTGGGGGCCGGTGAAGCGGCGGCTACCGCCACGGCGTCCCTTGCGTCCGTAACCGGACTCGGCTCTGCTCACGGTCTTTCTCAATCGTCAACCCGTGGTCTCTGCTCGACTGGTGCGGTATCGGCCTGCGGTGTGATCGACCACGGGCCGGGCGCCGGAATCAGGTCATCGGCGCTTTCCGCTTTACTCGGGCTTCGACCCGGATCCGTCTCCCGCGCCCTTGGCGCCGTCCTCGGTCGAGCCCTCGCTACTAGATCGCTCAGGGCTCGGGTGGTATTCCGTGCCGGCCTCATCGTGACCACTCACACCCTGGTCGAACGCCGAGTCATCGGTGTCCGCGGCGCTGTAGACGGTGCCTTCTTCCTCGGTTCCACCATCGGTACCGGTGTCACCGAACACCTGGGTTCCGGCGTCGTGTCCGGCGGGGACGACGGCGGTGGAGAAGCGGTCCAGGCGACGGCCGGCCCAGACGAAGTAGGCCAAGGCGCCGAGGAGGACGATGATGGAGGTCCAGTTGTTCAGGCGCAGGCCGAGGAAGTCGTTGGCCGGATCGACCCTCAGGTACTCGATCCAGAATCGGCCCAGGCAGTAGCCGATGATGTACAGGGCGAAGAGACGACCGCCCCGCAGGGAGTTCTCGTAGCGGCGGCCGAGGTAGGCCAGCAGGATGGCCAGGCCCAGGCACCAAAGGGATTCGTAGAGGAAGGTGGGGTGGTAGGTGGTGACACCGGGCTCCATCCCGGCGCGCAGATAACCCTCGGGGGTGAGGTTGATCTCAACCGCCCAGGGCAGGTCGGTGGGACGACCGAACAGTTCCTGGTTGAAGTAGTTCCCCCAGCGGCCCAAGGCCTGGGCGAGGGGGATCGTGGGGGCGATGGCGAAGGAGAGCTTGGACATCGACAGTCCACGCTTGCGGGCGACCAGCCACACACCGACGGCGCCGAGGGGGATCGCGCCCCAGATGCCAAGGCCGCCCTCCCAGATGTACAGGGCTCGGATGGGTTCCTTGCCCGGTCCGAAGTAGAGCTGTGCGTCACTGATGACGTGGTAGAGCCGGCCACCGATCAGGCCGAGGATGACGGCCCAGACGGCCATGTCCATGATGGTGCCGGGCTCACCGCCCATGGCCTTCCAACGGCGTTCGCTCCAGAAGACGGCGACGATGACGCCGGCGAGGATGCACAGGGCGTAGAAGTGGATCTCCAAGGGCCCGAGCGGGATGGAGTTGACCTGTGGGCTGGGGATGGCCGCGAGGGCGCGGCCGTACTCGGCCACGCCCTCGGAAGCTGTCGACGACAATGTCACTGCTCTGCTCTCGGGTTCGCCCCGCGTGCGGGGGGTCTGTTCAGGGTGTCAGTCCGCGTCGCCCCCGTCGCCCATCGGTTCGGTCTCGACCTCACCCTCACCGGCGGAGGCGATCGCCTCGGACAGGCCGCGAGTGGTCCCGGCGGTGTTGCCGTCGAGCAACTCGCCATTGATGTAGACGGAAGGGGTACCACGGAACATGTTGTCTCCGCTGTAGCGAGTGTAAGCCGTTCCGGTGGCGTCGATGAGTTCGCCGGTGTAGGTCCCCTCCAGGAAGGAGGGGTCGTACCCGTTCTGGGCTCCCCAGTTCAGCAGGTCGCTCAGGACCATGGTGCCCAGGGTCTCCTCACCGATCTGTTCGTTGGCGTCGGCGGCCAGGGCCGGGAGGAACTCCTCGGTGAACTCGGTGACGACCTCGTTCTCGGCGTCGACGCGTTCGTCGAACTCGCTCACCTGGGCGTCCTCGGCGTCGGTCTGGCGGAACCATTCCTTGAGTTCGTCGGTGGTGTAACCCTCCGCCTCGCTGTTGGGCTGGTGTTCGAAGAGCAGGTCGTTGTACTCGACGAAGACACCATGGTCGGCGGCGGCCCGCGCGGCGGCACCGGCGCGCAGCGAGTTACTACTGGTGGGGACCGGCTGCTGGGCGAAGATGCTGACCGGCCGGTAGTGGACGATGGCCTCCCCCTCGGCGGCGCGTTCCTTGAGCAGGTCGCCGTTGAGGAGTTCGAACTGGCGGCAGGCCGGGCACTGGTAGTCGGCGTAGACCTCGACGACGGGGGCGGAGGCGCCCTCTTGGGCCATGACGACACTGCCGTCCTCTTGGAGGGTCTGGCCGGCCAACTCGCCCTCGTACTCGTCCCCGCGATCCGCGGTCAGGACCGCGTAGCCGACCCCGACGATGAGCACGACGACGGCGGCGGCGATACCGACGACGAGAAGGGTCTTCTTGCGTTGGGCCGCCCGCTTCTCCTTCTCGCGCTGTTGCCTGAGCTTCTCGCGGGAGCGCTTGCGCGCTTCACTCCCCATGCTTTCCTCTGTTTCTGACTCTCTGGTGGTCGGTCTTCGTCTCGGCGCGTACCGGATTCATCGGAAGAGACCGAGAACGCGGTCGAGGGCGAAGGGTGAACGGGGCCAGATCGCTACGAAGGCACCCATGGCGCCGAAAGCGACGTCGCGCGCGATGGAGATTCCGTAGGTGGTCTCTTCCGGGTCGACCTGACCGCCACCGCCGAAGCAGCCGCAGTCGATCGCCAGGCCACGGGCCATCGCGGAGAGGATGCCCGCGATGAAGACGACCATGAGGATCGCGCCGACGGCACCGGCGTAACGGGTGGCCAGCCCCAGGAGGAGGAGCAGGGCCAGGGCGATCTCGAAGAGGGGAAGGGTGTAGCCGATGAGTCGGGCGACCTCGGTCGGGAAGAGGTCGTAGGCCTCGACCGCCTCGACCGACACGATGGGTGGGAACTTGGTGACGGCCGCGATGATGAGGACGGTGGCCAGGCCGAGACGGCAGGCGAGGCTGAGCCAGGGTTGGATGGTCTCCCAGCGGTTGGAGGGTCGCGTGGCGGTGGCGTCGTCGACCTGTGTGTCCATCATCTGCCAAGCCTTCGAGAGTGGGGGGCGGTCTACCGCGAACCTGGCGTTGGGTGCCTACCCCGTCGCCCTTCGCATCGAAATCGATCCTACTGCGTGTATTCAACTCGTGACACTGGGACGTGGATCTCGGGGAAGGAGCACAAGGCGCTCCCGGCGGTCCCGGTGCCGCCATCTCACCATCGAATCGGCCGACCCAAGGCCGATTCGGGCCCTTTCTCACCCGATTCTCACGCTCTTAACCCACCGCTTGACCAGGAACGGAAAAGCGGTGGACCGCACCATGAAGGACGCGGCCCACCACCAGGGTCGGGGGTCCTCTCCAGGAGGACGAAGGGCTTCAGGGCCGTTATCGGGAGCGGACGCCCCCGGCGAGTTCCTCGGCGAAGGCACGGACGGCGACGAGCCCGGTCTCCAGGTCCGGAGCGTCCAGGACACGCTGGCAGAACCCCGCCCCCACGATCACCCCGTCGGCGTAGGCGGCGACCTCCGCGGCCTGGGCCCCGGTGGAAATGCCCAGCCCCACACAGATCGGCAGCTTCGACTCACGTGTGACCGCACGGGTGCGGCGGACCAGGACTTCTGCGGTGTCGGCGACCTTGGTGCGGGTGCCGGTGACCCCCATGAGGGAGGCCGCGTACACGAACCCGCTCCCGGCCTCGGTGGTCAGCGCCAGGCGTTCGTCCGAGGAGGAGGGGGCGACCAGGTAGACGCGATCGAGCCCGGCCGCCTCGGACGCGGCCTTCCACTCCTTGGCCTCCTCCGGGATGAGGTCGGGGGTGATGACCCCGGACCCGCCCGCCTTGGCCAACTCGGTGGCGAAACGCTCCACCCCATAGCGTTCGATCGGGTTCCAGTAGGACATCACCAGGGCGGCGGCGCCGGTGGCGGCGGTGGCCTCCACGACGCGGAACACGTCGTCGGTGGTGGTGCCCGCGGCCAAGGCCCGATCGGCGGCGCGTTGGATGGTGGGTCCGTCCATCATGGGGTCGGAGTAGGGCAGACCGACCTCGATGACGTCGCAACCGCCCTCGACCATGGCCTGAATGACCCGGATGGAGGAGTCCACGTCGGGGAACCCGGCCGGGTAGTAGCCGATGAGCGCGGCGCGATTCTCCTCGCGCGCGCGGGAAAGCTTGCTCTGCAGTGTGGTGGCCGGCATCACGCCTGTCCCTCCGAGTCGACGAGGCCGAAGTAGTCGGCGGCGGTGTTGACGTCCTTGTCCCCGCGTCCGGAGAGGTTGACCAGGATGACCGAGTCCGGGCCGAGCCTCTTGCCCAGACGCATCGCACCGGCCAGGGCGTGGGCGCTTTCGATGGCGGGGATGATGCCTTCGGTGCGGCACAGCAGCCGGAAGGCCTCCATCGCCTCGGCGTCGGTGACGGGTTCGTAGGTGGCGCGACCGGTGGCGGCCAGGTGGGCGTGTTCGGGCCCCACGGCGGGGTAGTCGAGTCCCGCGGAGATGGAGTGGCTGGGCAGGGTCTGACCGTACTCGTCCTGGAGGACGTAGGTACGAGCACCGTGGAAGACCCCGGGACTGCCGGCGGTGATGGAGGCGGCGGTCTGTTCGGTGTCGGCTCCCGCTCCCCCGGCCTCGAAACCGTACAAGGCCACGTCCTGGTCGGGGATGAAGGCCGCGAAGATGGCGATGGCGTTGGAGCCACCGCCTACGCAGGCGGTGACTGCGTCGGGCAGCCTCCCGGTGAGTTCGAGGACCTGTTCGCGCGCTTCGGCGCCCACCGTGAAGTGCAGGTCGCGCACGAGCTTGGGGAAGGGATGCGGACCGGCTGCGGTACCGAACAGGTAGTGGGTGTGGTCGACGTTGGCGACCCAGTCCCGGAAGGTCTCGTTGATGGCGTCCTTGAGGGTGCGGCTGGCGGT
>NZ_ANBD01000070.1 GCF_000341005.1 Nocardiopsis alkaliphila YIM 80379
CATACGGGCGACGTTGAGTGCTTGGCGCCGGGTGTCCTCCTCCCCCATGTAGATGCGGCACTCCAGGCCGAGCAGGGCGCAGGCGGTGGCGGTGGCCACTCCGTGCTGTCCGGCTCCGGTCTCGGCGATGACGCGGGTCTTGCCCATGCGTTTGGTGAGCAGGGCCTGGCCGAGCACGTTGTTGATCTTGTGCGAGCCGGTGTGGTTGAGATCCTCCCGCTTGAGCAGGACGCGCGCCCCACCGGCGTGTTCGGAGAAGTTGCGGGCCTCGGTGAGCAGGCTGGGCCGGCCGGCGTAGCTCTTCAGCAGGTGGTCGAACTCGGCTTGGAAGGTGGGATCGTCCTTGGCCTTGGCCCATTCGGCCTCGACCTCGTCGAGGGCGGCGATGAGGGCCTCGGGGGCGAATCGACCGCCGAAGCGACCGTAGTGCCCCCCGGCGTCGGGCACCGGTTGAGCATGGCTCATGGGAAGTTCTCCTACGAAAGGAGGCCGACCGCGGCGTCCCTCCGCCGACTCCGGGCCGCGGAGGTGCCGCGTGCCGACCGCTGGGGCGCCGCCTGGCTCGGGCGACGCCGTGGGTTCGGGTCGACGCGGCGATGGGAACCCGCGGACAGGTGTGTCTACGGGCTCCCTAGAGCCATCGCCATCTGCGATGGAGCGTGTGGGCGAGGTGCGCCGTCGTCGTTCCCATCGATGTTCCTCAGCTCCGGTCTCGCAGAGCGGGGTGGGCTCCGGCGGTGACCAGGTCGGCGACGGCCTCGCGCGGGTCACGTCCGCGCACCAGGCTCTCGCCCACCAGGACCGCTCCGGCCCCGGCACCGGCGTAGGCCAGCAGGTCGTGCGGGCCTCGGATTCCGGATTCGGCGATTCTGACGCGATCGGCGGGGATGAGCGGGGCGAGTCGGGAGAAGGTGTCCCGATCCACCTCGAGGGTCTTGAGGTTGCGCGCGTTGACCCCGATGACGGTGGCACCGGCGTCCAGTGCGCGGGCGACCTCCTCTTCGTCGTGGACCTCGACCAGGGGGGTCAGGCCCAGCGAGCACGCCCGCTCGACCAAGGAGACCAGGGCCTCCTGGGGCAGAGCGGCGACGATGAGCAGGACGGCGGAGGCACCGAAGACGCGGGCCTCCCACAGTTGGTAGGAGCTGACCACGAAGTCCTTGCGCAGCAAGGGGACGTCGACGGCGGCGTGGACCGCCTGGAGGTCGGCGAGGCTTCCGTTGAAGCGGCGCTGCTCGGTGAGCACGCTGATCCAGGTGGCACCGCCCGCCTCGTACTCGCGGGCCAACGCGGCCGGGTCGTCGATGGTCGCGAGCGGGCCCTTGGAGGGGCTGGCACGCTTGACCTCGGCGATCACGTGGACGCCGGGACGACGCAGGGTGGCCTCGGCGTCCTTGGGTGCGGGCGCCGACTCGGCCTGGGCCTTGAGGCGCTCCAACGGCAGGTCCTGCTGGCGCTGCGCCAGGTCGGCGCGTACTCCGTCGAGGATCTCGTCGAGCACGCTCACCAGTTCTAGCTCCCTCGTGAAGGTCGGATCGCGGTGGCCGGTCCAGCGCTTGGGACGCGGATCGGCTCGGTGGGTTCGGGTGGACCACCGTCACACCGTGTGTTGGCCATCGTATCCACCCCCGTGGCCGGGGAGGTCGTCGACCCCGCCGGGTGGGCCGTTTCGGTTCACCAGGTGGGCAACAGCGGGGTACCGGGGGCCAAGAAGGAGAACCAGGGCAGGTTGCGCAGGATCCAGAACGCGGTGATGGTGATGCCCATGAGCCATAGGAACCAGCCCGGGGTGAGCTTGGGATGGCGCTTGGGCGGCCGGATCGAGCGGACGAGCCACGACCCATAGGTCCACAAGACGTAGGGCACCAGGAAGAGCAGGAGGGGGTTCATGCTGATCGCGCCGAGGAAGTCGCCGTGGGTGGTGAGGGCGACCGCCCGCATGGTGCCGCAGCCAGGGCAGAAGGTTCCGGTGAGCAGCAACCACGGACAAGTGGGGTAGTTTCCCGGTTCGTTGGGGTCCACGAAGTGGAGCAAAGTGGCACCGGCCAGGCCGACCACTCCCAGACCCACCGGCCACACCGCCGGGTGCAGGTTCAGCAGACGCCGTTGCAGGCGTTCCTTGAACGAGGGTGGTGTGGGGGCTGCCTCGGGATCGGTGGCGACCGCCGAGGGGGACTCCATGGTGGGTCGCTCGTCGGGCGTGTTCTCGGAGTACACGTTTTCCAGAATAGGGGTACGGCCATCGAACGCGCCCCCGGACTCCGAAACGGTGACCGGGGGCGAGAATCCCATTGATGGGCGACCGTCGTCCGCCTAGTAGTAGGCCGGAGTGCTCGCCGCCAGCATGATGGAGAAGATGTTGAGGACGATACCGAGGACCCAGAGGATGCCACCGACGATGAAAGCGATCTTCGTCCACTTCTTGGCGTTGGTCTGGGCCTCGTAGGCGCCGGTCTGGTCACCGCGGTTCCACAGGTCGTTGACCTTGGCGGCATTGATGATCGCGGGGATCGCGAAGGGCCAGCAGCAGAAGATGGCGACGATGGCCCAGACGAGGCCGTTGTCAGGCGCGGTACCGCCGGGGCCACCGGGCGGAGGACCGTACCCCCCGGGGCCACCGGGCGGAGGACCGTACCCCCCGGGGCCACCACCAGGGGGCGGGGGCGGGCCGGGGTTGCCGGGGGGCGGAGGACCATAGCTCATGAGTGGAGAGTCTTTCCGAAAGAGGACAAGGGTTTCAGCCCGACATGGCCTGAGCACACGTCGTCCCAACAAGGGGCAGGGCCGGGGGTCACCGGACTCTGAGGAACCCGCCACTTCGAACGGTTCCGCTTTGGCGAGACAGCGCCGGTCGGTGTCGAAGCGGCTGACGAGGCCGGTCCTGAGAATGTACCCGTCACACGGGACATTCGTCTATTTCCCGTTACTCATCCGTTGTGAGCTGCGTTTTTCCGCCCTGCCCCATTCGTCGGCTACTTACTTTCCGTGGCCTGGGCCTTACGGGAGGCTTCCCACTCTTCGCGTGTGGGCGGCACCGGGCGGGGCGCCTTGCGGCCCATGCCGGCCTTCTTCATCACACCGGCGACGACCGAGAACAGGACACTGGCGACCAGGGCGACGATGGTCCATGTCACCAGGGCGCCACCGGCGATCACGGCCACGGCGGCCACGGCCCAGGCCACGATCCAGGTGATGGTGAGGAACCAGGCGGAGATGGTGTTTCCGTGGTCGTCGTGTTCTTCGTGGTGCGCGTCGGCCATCAGTGGCTCTCCTTCGGTTCGGCCCGCCGGTCGACCGGCGGTGCGGGTTCGGTGTCGTCCCCGGGCTCGGCTCGGTCCACCGATGCGGCGGGCGTGCCATCGCCCGGGGCGTCAAGTGTGGGGTCGTCACCGGCGTCCAGCGATTTCCACAGGTCGGCGGGTGTGCGCGCCTGGCTCGGACGGGGTGCGGCGTCCCGATCGTACCGGGTGCCCATACCTGGCCAGACAGGGGCGCGGACAACCGCGGCCAGCCCGCTCAGAACCAGCATGAGGGCTCCGGCCGCGGCCATGACCGGCCCCAGGAGGCTGATGTCGGGGCTCCCCACGACCTCACCGGTTCCGGCGGTGTCGGTGGCGGATTCGGCGACCGCGCCGATCAGGGTCTCGGGGCGGGTCGCCGCCCACAGGGTGGTGAGCGCGAACACGCCACAGGCCATCACGAGCACGGCCACCACGCGTCGCGCCCAGGAGCGTGCGGCGTACAGGCCGGCGATCGCGGCGAGCCCCGTCCAACCCAGGCCACTGAGGGCCCCGGCGAGGTCACCTCCGGTGATCTCGACCGGGACGGGGGCCACCGGTCCTGGTGAACCGAGCAGGCCCTGCACCCACACCCGACCGGAAGCGGCCAGCAACAGTGCGGCACCAGCGGCCATGAGGAGGGTGGCGACGCCGTACTCTCGGCGAATGCGGGTGGTGCTCGTGCCGTCGCTCACAGCAGCCGCCCCGCGTCGAAGCAGGTGTGCTCACCGGTGTGACAGGCCGCTCCGGTCTGATCGACCTGAATCAACAGTGTGTCGCCGTCGCAGTCGAGTGCGACCGACACCACACGCTGGGTGTTGCCGGAGGTCGCGCCCTTGACCCAGTACTCCCCCCTGCTGCGGGACCAATAGGTGGCCTCGCGTGTGGTGAGGGTGCGATGCAGCGCCTCGTCGTCCATCCAGGCGAGCATGAGGACCTCCCCGCTGTCGTGCTGTTGCACCACGGCGGGGACGAGGCCGTCCGGAGTCCGCTTCAGACGAGCGGCGATGTCCGGGTCGAGGTTGGTGACGCTCATGCCTTCCAGGTTATGGCCGTGGCCGGAGCGCTGCTCACCGGGTACTGCTCAACGGTGTGGCGCGCACGCCCTAGAGTGCGAGCGTGCACACCTTGGGACGCGAGCACGCACCCCCTCGGCGCGTCCCGGTACCGACGCACTCGTCCGCGACCCGCCCCCGATGACCTGGAGCCCCTACCGTGACCTCCGAGTCCTTGACCGCCGACCTGGCGGGCAAGCCCGACGCGCTGACCGCGCTCGCCCGGCGCTTTCCCCGTTGGGACCCCTACGCCGCGTTGCCCGCCCTGTTGGACGATGAGCCCGCGTCGGTTCGCTTCCTCGGCCTGGGACCGGCACGGCGGGCCTGCGAGGTGGCCGCCGCGCGGTTGCGCCGGGCCGGAGTCGGCGCGACCGCGGACTCCTCCACCTCCGGGGAGGAACCTCCGACCGACGCTGAGACGCTGGTGGTGGCGGTGACCCTGGGTGAGGGCCAGCGGGAGTTGAGCACGGTGCTGGACCGGTACGTGGGGCGCTCCCCCGTGGTGGTGCTGGCCCCGCACCCCGATGTGGTGGTGGCGCGTTACGCGGACCTGTTGGTGCCGTTGCACTCCGGCGAGGAGGAGGCCGGATTGGGGTGCCGTGCCTACCAGCACGCCTTGGCCCTGTTGTTGCTGCTCGGGCACCGGTTGGGGGCTCCGGTGGGTGGTAGTGGGAACTTCCCCGGGTTGTTGATGCGGGCGGCCAACGCGGCGCGGACCTTGTTGGACGAGGCAGCGGAGTGGGTGCCCAAGGCGGCCCGGGTGCTGGATTCCCCCGCCGGGGTGCACCTGGTGGCACCGGCGGAGCGTCTGGCCTCGGCCGGGCAGGGGGTCCAAGTGCTGCGTCGTGGGCCGATCCGGCTGGCGCACGCGGCGGAGACCGGCGAGTGGTCGCACACCGATCGTCACTTGGCGGCGGTCACGGACTACCGGGCACTGCTGTTCGCCGGGTCTTCCTACGACCAACGGTTCGCCGAACACCTGGGCCAACTGCGGGGCACGTTCGTGGCGGTGGGCGCCACCCCCGGCCGCGAACGCGTGCCGGGGGCGGCGTTGACGCTGCGCTACCCGGGTGATGGCGACCCGGACGTGAGCCTGCTGACCGAACCCCTGGCGGCGGAGTTGTTGGCCGCCCACTGGTGGAGCATTTCGGACCGCTGAGGTCTTGACCCAAACCTCCGCGAGGGCGGGCCCCGAGAGTTCGCATCAGGCGGAGGAACGCACCCAGGAGGCGTACAGGTCGGCGTACACCCCGGGCCGCTCGACCAGTTCGTCGTGGGAGCCGCTCTGGACGATCCTGCCGTCGTCGAAGACCAGGACCCGGTCGGCGGCCTCGGCGGTGGACAGTCGGTGGGCGATCGCGACCGAGGTTCGGCCGCGGGTGAGCCGGTCCAGGGCGCGCTGGATGCGCATCTCGGTGTGCGGGTCCACGGCCGAGGTGGCCTCGTCCAGAACGAGCAGGTCCGGGTCGGCGATGTAGGCGCGCACGAGAGCGACGAGTTGGCGTTCCCCCGCCGACAGGGATTCGCCGCGCTGGCCCACCGGCGTGTCCAGTCCATGGGCGAGGCTGCCCAGCCAGTCGGCCAGACCGAGTTCGGTGACGGCCGCCTCCAGTTCGGCGTCGGTGCTCTCGGGGCGAGCGAAGCGGATGTTGTCGCCCAAGGAACTGTCGAAGAGGAAGCCTTCCTGGGGCACCATGACCACCCGGCTGCGCAGGGAGGAGAAGGCGACCTCCCGTAGGTCGGTGTCGTCCAGCCGCACGGTGCCGCTCTCGGGGTCCATCAGGCGGGTGAGGAGTTTGACGAAGGTGGTCTTGCCCGAGCCGGTCTCGCCGACGACCGCCAACCGAGTTCCCGGAGTGATGCGGACACTGATGTCGTCCAAGACGACGGGGCCCTCCGGGTAGGAGTAGGTCACGTGGTCGAAGTCGACCCTGACGGGCCCGCGCGGCAGGACACGGCCGGCCTCGCCCGGGTCGGCGATGTCGGGGACGGTGTCCAGTACGCCCAGGACACGCCGCCAGCCGGCGATGGCGTTCTGGGCCTCATTGAAGATCTCGGTGGCCATCATCATGGGCTGCACGAACAGCGTCATGAGGAACAGGAAGGCGATGAGCTGACCGGCGGTCAGGTCACCACCCACGCCCAGGCCGACGCCGACCAGGACCACCGCCGCGTTGGCGATGGCGGCGACGATCTCGGCGAAGGGCGAGACCGCCATGGACAGGCGTTGGGCCTTGACCTGGGCCTTGCGGGTGGCCAGGACGGTGGTGTCGATGCGGTCGGCGGTGCGCTCTTCGACGCCGTGGGCGCGGATGACGGCGGCACCCATGACGGTCTCACCGATGGCGCCGAGCATGTCACCGGTGCGTTCACGGACCTTGAGGTAGGCCTTGGACAGAAGCTTTTGCAGCCAGCGCACACCGAAGAGCAGCGGCAGGAAGCAGACCCACACCACAAGGGTGAGTTCCCAGGAGTAGATCGCCATGAGGGTGGTGGCGACCAGGAGTTGGCCGGTGCTGACCAGCAGGAGCAGGCCGCCCCACTGCATGAAGTGGCTGATCTGGTCGACGTCACCGGTGACTCGGGAGACCAGGGCACCCTTGCGTTCACTGTTCTGAGTGAGCACGGACAGGTCATGGACGTGCCGGAACGCCTTACGGCGCAGGGTGGCCAGACCGGACTCGGTGGCCCGGTACAGGCGCAGGTTCATCAGGAACGAGCAGATCATGGTGACGACCAGGAGCACGGCGCAGGTGGCCACCATGCGGGTGACGAACCCCAGGTCGGGACCGTCGGTGGTGGCGATGCCGTTGTCGATGATCTGCTGGACGGCGATGGGCACGATCACCTTGCCCGCGGTGGCGACCATCGCGAAGATCAGGGTCAGCCACAGCCCCTTGGCGAACTCCGGGGACAGGCGCAGGCCGCGTTTGATCGTGCCGATCGCGCTGTCGTCGTTGCGGTGCAAAGACGGGGCCTGATCGTGCTGGGGGCGCCGCCCATCGGCCGCCCGACCCGACCTGTCATCGGCGCGGGTCCGTGTGGGTGCGCTCATCGGTCGTTCTCCTCGGTGACGTCGGGGTCCTGCCCACGGCGGTACGGTTCGGCCGGACCTGGCTCCTCCGGGACGGGGGCGCGCTCGGCCTCGCTCTCGGCGGAGGCACGTTCGTACGCGGTGACGAGTCTGTTGTATCCGGGTGATGTGGTGAGTAGTTCCTCATGGGTGCCGCGGGCCAGGACGCGACCACCCTCCATGTAGAACACCTCGTCGGCGAGTTCGATGGTGGCGCGGCGGTAGGCGACCACGATCACGGTGGCCGAGTCGTCGCGTTCGCGCAGGCCGGCGAGGATCTGGGCCTCGACCTGCGGGTCGACCGCCGAGGTGGCGTCGTCCATGATCAGCAGGCGTGGCCGGCGAACGATGGCCCTGGCCAGAGCCAGGCGTTGCCGTTGGCCTCCGGAGAGGGTGGTGCCCTTCTCACCGAGTCGGGCGTCGAGGCCGCCGTCGAGTTCGAAGATGAATCCGTCGGCGCGGGCCGAGCGTAGGGCGGCCCAGACCTGTTCGTCGTCGATGTCGGCGCCGAGGGTGATGTTGTCGCGGACGCTGTCCTCGAACACGAAGGTGCCCTGTGGGACGAGCGCCGCGGTCTTGGGCACCTGGTCGCGGGCCAGGTCGCGCAGGTCGACGCCATCGTAGGAGACGGTTCCGGTGTCGGGGTCGACCAGGCGCATCAGGACCGTGGTGAGGGTGGACTTGCCCGCTCCGGTGGGCCCGACGATGGCGACGGTGCGGCCGGGAGCGATGTCGATGTCGACGCCGTTGAGGACGATGTTGCGCTCGCCCTCTTCGGGTTCGTCCATGAGGTCACGTCCGCCGCCCTCGGCGTCGTAGGCGTCGGCGTAGGAGAAGGTGACGTCCCGGGCCTCCAAGGCCACGCCGCGGGAGGAGGGTTCCAGGGTGCGGTCGCCGTAGACCATGGCCCCGTCCGAGCGCAGGACGGACTGGACCCGCTCCCAGCCGACGACGCTGCGGGGCAGGTCGCCCAGGAGCCAGCCGAAGGAGCGGATGGGCAGGGCCAACAGGGTGAACAAGAAGGCGATTTGGACGAGTTCGCCGGGTTCGACTGCGCCGGTGGACAGGCGCCACATGCCCAAGAGCAGAACGGCCAGGACTCCGAGGTTGGGCAGAGCCTCCATGAAGGGATCGAACATGGAGCGCAGGCGACCGACCTGGATGAGGGCGTCGCGCAAGCGGTGGGCGGCGTCGGTGAAGCGTTCGGTCTCGGTGTCCTCACGACCCAGGGTCTTGACGACCAAGGCACCGTCGAAGGATTCGTGGGCGACCCCGCTGACCTCGGCGCGTAGTGCCTGGGCGTGGGAGGCCATCGGAGAGACACGGCGTTGGAAGATGACGTTGGCGGTGGCCAGGAGGGGGAAGACGACGAAAGCGACCAGAGCCAGGATCGGGTCGGTGACGACCATGGCGACGGCGGCGATGACCAGCATGAACACACTGCCGACGACCATGGGCAGGGGCGCCAAGGGCTGCCAAGTGGCCTCGACGTCGGCGTTGGCGTTGGAGAGCAACTGTCCGGTGGGATGGCGGTGGTGCCAGGACAGTGGGAGTTCGAGGTACTTGCGGGCGACGGAGCGCCGGTATCGGGCTTGCATGCGGAACTGCATGAATCCGGCGAGCAGGCGCCTGACGGCCAGGCCGACCGCCTTGCCGAGCCCGACCGCCAAGAGCAGGGCCGCGGCCGCGGTCAGCGCGGCGGCGGTGGTCTCGCCCGCGTCGAAGGCGGGCAGGATGGTGTGGTCGGTGATGTGCCCCAGGACCGAGGCCGAGGCGACCGTGACCGCCGCGTGCAGCATGGCGCCGCCGACGGCGAGGAGGAAGATCCAGGGCTCGGTGCGGGCGGCGACCCACAGGACCCGTAGGCCACGGGTGAAGATCCGCTTGTACTGGCTCCGTCCACTTCGACCAGGTGTGGGCCGTATCGCGTCCTCGGTCCCGCCCTCCCGCTCCCTTGGCCCGGCCGTCGTCGTACCCTGCGCCATGCGCCCCCGCTTTCCGGACATCATCCCCGCGTGTGCGGGAAGCGATCTTTCGTGCCACCGGTATCGGTCGTCTCGGCATTGAGAACGCCCCGGAGCGCATCGAGCGGGCTCGGATGCTCCGGGGTGTCGAGGCTCAACCTACCCAGCGTCACCGACGGCTTCCACCGGATTGTTTCAGCACAGGACACACCCATGCTATTCCGCACAACTCGAACTCGCCGTGGGGTCCGTGGTGTGCGAATGGCCGAGGATGAGCGGATTCGAGGGAGTTTCGAGGGAGTGAGGACATGCCACGGTCCGGGCCCCTGGGGATCCCGGACCGTGGCATGCGCCGTCGCACCTACGGGTCTTCGGTCTTCGAGGGTTCGGGACCGGTCACGGCTCGGGGTGGCGGTGGGCGAAGACCGCCACCCCATGAACGAGGACCTAGCGGACCACGTGCCCGGCCTCGCGCAGGCTCTGCTTGACGTCGGCGATCGTGAACTCCCCGAAGTGGAAGACGGTCGCGGCCAGCACCGCGTCCGCGCCCGCGGCCACCGCCGGAGCGAAGTGCTCCACCGCTCCCGCACCGCCCGAGGCGATCAGGGGTACGTCCACACGAGCTCGCACCTTGCGGATCAGCTCCAGGTCGAACCCCGCCTTGGTCCCGTCCGCGTCCATCGAGTTGAGCAGGATCTCTCCAGCCCCCGACTCGGCGGCGCGCTCGCACCACTCCAGGGCGTCGATCCCGGCCCCCTTGCGCCCGCCGTGCGTGGTGACCTCGAAGCCGCTAGGGGTGGGCGCGGCATCCTCGCGAACCCGACGCACATCGGCGGAGAGCACCAGGACCTGGCGACCGAAGCGTTCGGCGATCTCCCCGAGCAGCTCCGGACGGGCGATCGCGGCGGTATTGACCCCCACCTTGTCCGCGCCGACCCGCAGCAGTCGGTCCACGTCCTCGGTGGTGCGCACCCCTCCCCCGACGGTGAGCGGAATGAACACCTGTTCGGCGGTGCGCCGCACCATGTCGTAGGTGGTCTCCCGGTTACCGCTGGAGGCGGTCACGTCCAAGAAGGTGAGTTCGTCGGCGCCCCCGGCGTCGTAGGTGGCCGCCAACTCCACGGGATCACCCGCATCGCGCAGGTTCTCGAAGTTGACGCCCTTGACGACCCGCCCGGCGTCCACGTCCAGGCAGGGAATGACACGGATGGCCAGGCTCATCAGCGCTCACCCCGAACCAAGGCCAGGGCGTCCTCCAGGGTGAAGGCTCCCTCGTACAGTGCGGTGCCCATGATGGCGCCCTCGACTCCATGGGGGACCAGGGTGGCGATGGCCTCCAGGTCGGCGAGGCTGGACACGCCACCACTGGCGACCACCGGCTTGTCGGTACGTTCGCACACCGTGCGCAGCAGGTCCAGGTTGGGACCCTTGAGAGTGCCGTCCTTGTTGACATCGGTCACCACGTAGCGGGCGCAGCCCTCGGCCTCCAGACGCTCCAGGGTCTGGAAGAGGTCACCACCCTCGCGGGTCCAACCGCGGGCGGCCAGGGTGGTGCCGCGCACGTCCAGGCCGATGGCGATCCTGTCACCGTGCTCGGCGATGATCCTGGCGCACCATTGCGGGTTCTCCAAGGCGGCCGTGCCGATGTTGACCCGTGTGCAGCCGGTGGCCAGGGCCGCGGCCAGCGACTCGTCGTCACGGATACCACCGGACATCTCGACCTTGACGTCGAGGCGGCCCACGATCTCGCGCAACAGGTCACGGTTGTGGCCGCGTCCGAAGGCGGCGTCCAGGTCCACCAGGTGGATCCATTCGGCACCGGCGTTCTGCCAGGTCATGGCGGCTTCGTAGGGATCGCCGTACTTTCCGCCGGAGTCGGCCTCGCCCTGGACGAGCTGGACGGCCTGGCCGCCCGCGACGTCCACGGCGGGCAGCAGTTCGAGTGCGTGGGTCGACGTGGTGTGCTCGCCGGTCATGTTGCCTGTCGCCTTCTTCGTGTTCGTGCTCGGTTCGGTGTGGGATTCTTCGTTCGGGCGCCGTCGGTTCACAGGCCCCTCAAAGGGTGGCGACCCAGTTGGCCAGGACACGCGCCCCGGCGTCACCGGACTTCTCCGGATGGAACTGGGTGGCGCTCAGCGGGCCGTTCTCCACGGCGGCCACGAACGGCTCGCCGTGTTCGGACCAGGTCACCGCAGGAGCCGGGATACGGTCGCTGGAGGCGACGAACTCCCAGTGGCGCACCGCGTAGGAGTGCACGAAGTAGAAGCGCTCCTCGGGGGCCAGTCCCGCGAACAGGCGTGAGTTCTCGGGCGGGGTGATGGTGTTCCAGCCCATGTGGGGCACCACGGGTGCCTTGAGTCGTTCAACGGTGCCGGGCCACTCGCCACAGCCCTCGGTCGCTACGTCCTCTGCGTGGACGGCGGCCTGTTCGACACCGCGTTCGAAGAGGACCTGCATACCCACGCAGATGCCCAGGACGGGGCGGCCCCCGGCCACGCGACGACCGATGACGCGGTCACCGCCGGCCTTCTTGAGGCTGGCCACGCAGGCGCTGAAGGCACCCACACCGGGGACGACCAGGCCGTCCGCCTCCAGCGCGGTGCGGGGATCGGAGGTGACGGTGACCTCGGCGCCGGTACGCTCCATGGCGCGTTGGGCCGAACGCAGATTGCCCGACCCGTAGTCGAGAACGACCACACGTGAGGACATACGGGTGTGCCTTTCTAGAAGTAACCGAGCCGCAGCACACCGGTGAGGATGGCCAGAGCCACGCACCCGGCCAGACAACCGGCGATCATGCGGCTCTTGCCCCACATGGCGTAGACACCACCTGCGAGGAAACCACCGAGGACGATGAGGGCCAGGCCCCAAAGATCGGTGTCCATCTACAGGACACCCTTGGTGGAGGGGACCCAGGTCACGCGCGGGTCCTTCTCGGTGGCCAGGCGCAGGGCCCGGGCGAAGGCCTTGAACTGGGCCTCTACGATGTGGTGGGCGTTGCGCCCATAGGGCACGTGGATGTGCAAGGCCACCCGCGCCTGGGCCACGAAGGACTCGAAGATGTGGCGGGTCATGGTGGTGTCGTAGTCACGACCGATCACCGGAGCCATGCCCTCGGGTTCGCTGTGCACCAGGTAAGGGCGTCCGGAGACGTCGACGGTGACCTCGGCCAAGGCTTCGTCCAGCGGCACCTTGACGTCGGCGAAACGGCGAATGCCGGAGCGGTCGCCCAGGGCCTCGCGGAAAGCGGCGCCCAAGGCCAGGGCGGTGTCCTCCATGGTGTGGTGCGAATCGATGTGCAGGTCACCCTCGGTGCGCACGGTCAGGTCGAACAGGCCGTGCTTGGCGAGCTGGTCGAGCATGTGGTCGTAGAAGCCGACGCCGGTGGAGACGTCGGCGATGCCGGTTCCGTCCAGGTCGACCTCGACCAGGACCTTGGTTTCCTTGGTTGCGCGTTCGATGCGTCCGGTGCGGCTCATGGTCACTCTTTCGATGGTGCGGTAGGAAGGATCGTGGGCGGTCATCACCTGGTGGCCCCAAGGAGCGCCTCGCGAAAGGCGCCCATCTCCTCGGGGGTGCCGATGGTGACACGCAGCCATCCGGGTGGACCCACGTTACGGATCAGGACCTGCTGGTCGAGCATGTCCTGCCAGACCCGTGCGCGGTCCTCGAACTCCCCGAACAGGACGAAGTTGGCGTCGGAGTCGGCGACCCGGAAGCCCTGCGCACGCAGCCACGCCACGAGGTCGTCGCGTTCGGCGCGCAGATCGGCGACGGCGCCGAGCAGTTCATCGGCGTGTCCCAGCGCGGTGATCGCCACCGCCTGGGTCACGGCGGACAGGTGATAGGGCAGACGGACCAGCTGGAGGGCGTCGACGACCGCCGGGTGGGCGGCGAGGTAGCCCACCCGCGCCCCGGCCAGCGCGAAGGCCTTGGACATAGTGCGCGAGACGATGACCTTGGGGTGTTGGTCCAGCAAGGTCAAGGCGCTGGGGGTACCCTCGCGGCGGAATTCGGCGTAGGCCTCGTCCACGACCACCACGCCGGGGGCGGCCTGGGCCAGGCGCTCGATGGCGTCGAGTTCCAGGGCGGTACCAGTGGGGTTGTTGGGCGAGGTGAGGAAGACGACGCTGGGTCGGTGTTCGGCGACGGCCGCCAGGGCCCTGTCGATGTCGATCCGAAAGTCGGCGTCACGCGGCACCGACACCCACTCGGTCCCGGTGGCCCGGGAGATGATCGGGTGCATGGAGTAAGAGGGTTCGAACCCCATGGCGGTGCGTCCCGGACCGCCGAAGGCTTGGAGCAGCTGCTGGAGGATCTCGTTGGATCCGTTGGCGGCCCAGACGTTGGCGGAGCCCAGTCCGTGGCCGAGGTAGGCGGCCAGGTCCTCACGCAGGCGAACCGCGTCCCGGTCGGGGTAGCGGTTCAAGCCCAGGGCGGTCTCGGCGACCGCCTCGGACATCGCCTTGGCCAGGGCCGGGGAGGGAGCGTGCGGGTTCTCGTTGGTGTTGAGGACCACCGGCACGTCCAACTGGGGTGCGCCATAGGGCGAGCGCCCGCGCAGGTCCTCACGGAGCGGTAGGTCGTTCAGGGTGAAGCTCACTGGTTTCACACTCGTGGTCGGTTGTGGGAGGGGCGGGCGGACCCCGGTGACCGTGGTGGTCGTGGGGCATCCGATTCGCCCGCTCCATCGGGTGTGTTGTCAGTCCTGGACGGTGCCCGGACCCACGCGTGCGGCGACGGCCTCGCCGTGCGCGGGCAGGTCCTCGGCTTCGGCCAGGGTGATGACGTGGTGGGCGACGTCGGCCAACGCGTCACGGTCGTAGTGGACGACGTGGACCCCGCGCAGGAACGTCTGCACGCTCAGGCCGCCGGTGTGACAGGCACAGCCGCCGGTGGGCAGCACGTGGTTGGAGCCCGCGGCGTAGTCGCCGAGGGAGACCGGGGAATGGTCGCCCACGAAGATCGCGCCGGCGTTGCGCACCCGGTCGGCTCGGGCGGGAGCGTCGGTCGTCATGATCTGAAGGTGCTCGGCGGCGTAGGCGTCCACGACGGCCAGGCCGTGGTCCAGGTCGTCGACCAGGACGATGCCGGACTGGGGACCGGCCAGGGCCTCACGGACCCGATCGCTGTGCCGCGTGGCGGCCACTCGTTCGGTGAGGCGCTCGACGACCTTGTCGGCCAGCGCCTCGTCCGGGGTCACCAGGACGGAGGCGGCGACGACGTCGTGTTCGGCCTGGCTGATGAGGTCGGCCGCGACGTAATCGGGGTCCGCGGTGTGGTCGGCCAGGATCGCGATCTCGGTGGGGCCCGCCTCGGCGTCGATGCCGATGGTCCCCTTGAGCAGGCGCTTGGCGGCGGCGACCCAAATGTTGCCGGGTCCTGTGACCATGTCCGCCCGGCGGCAGTCCTGAGTACCGTGGGCGAACATCGCCACGGCCTGGGCGCCACCGACGGCGTAGACCTCGTCGACGCCCAGCAGGGCGCAGGCGGCGAGGATGGTCGGGTGTGGCAGGCCGCCGAAGTCCTTTTGTGGTGGGGAGGTGACCGCCAGCGAGGGGACGCCCGCTTCCTGGGCCGGCACGACGTTCATGATGACGCTGGAGGGGTAGACGGCGCGGCCACCCGGCACGTACAGGCCCACCCGGTCGACCGGGATCCACTTCTCGGTGACGGTGCCGCCGGGTACGACCTGAGTGGTGTGGTCGCGCCGACGTTGGGCGGCGTGGACCTTGCGGGCACGTCGAATGGATTCGGTGAGCGCGGCGCGCACGGCGGGGTCGAGTTCGGCCAAGGCGCCGGTGATGGCCTCCTCGGGGACCCGGATGTTGGTGAGTCGCACGCCGTCGAAACGTTCGGCGAGTTCGATCAGGGCCTCGGTTCCACGATGGCGTACGTCCTCGACGATGGGACGGACGCGTTCGGTGGCGTCCGCCACATTGATCTCGGCGCGCGGAAGGGCGTCGCGCGGGTCACCTGTGGAACCTCGGAGGTCGATTCGACTGATCACGGTCCCAGTCTAGGGGGCGTGGCCCGAGCGGCGGGCGCTCACGTCCCGATGATGGACACCACACCCCTCGCCCCACCGCCCCCAACGGACGGCCTGGCGGCCGGCGCCTCCTTCTTTGGCGATCACACCCGTGACGCCTTCACCGGTTTCGCGGAACAGGGCCTGACCTCGCCCACCAGAGCAGGTCGGGTCAAGCGTGAACAAAGTCGCCAGACAAACCTTGAATGAGCGTCACCTAACTTTGGATTACCTTACCTAATTAATCTTCAGAAAGGCTTCCCTAACAAATTCTTCACCCCTTTCGGGTATTTCGCTAAATACTTTTGAATGCGTTATCATGATGCCATGACTTCCAACACGACCGGTGATAGCGGCCTTTCCAAGTTCCATCGACTCCTCGTCGACCAGGTGCGGCACGAGTTCACCGCCTCGCACCAATACGTGGCGATCGCCGCCTGGTTCGACGACCAGGACCTGCCTCAACTGGCCAGGGTCTTCTACGAGCAATCCCTCGAGGAGCGAGACCACGCGATGATGATCGTGCGGTATCTGCTCGACAACGACGTGGCGTTCGCCCTCCCCGGGATCGACGCGATCGAGACCGATTTCGCGGTCAGTCGTGATCTGGTCGCCTTGGCCCTGCGCCAAGAGCGCCAGGTGAGCGATCAGTTCCAGAACCTGGCCAAGGTGGCCCGCGACGAGGAGGACTACACCGGCGAGCAGTTCCTGCAGTGGTTCATCCAGGAACAAGTCGAAGAGGTCGCCAAGATGTCGACCCTTCTCAACGTCGTGGATCGGGCCAACGGCAACCTGTTCGACGTGGAGACCTTTGTCGCTCGCGACATGCCCAGCGAGGACGACGCCGGTCAGAACGCACCCGGCACCGCCGGCCCCTCGGTGTCCTGAACCACGGTGATCCAAAGGCGAACGCGCCCCGCCCGGGACCGGGCGGGGCGCCGCCGTGGGAGCGCGCGGCGGGCATACTGGGAACATGCCTGAGGCCCTGCCGATCTTCCCACTGAACACGGTGCTGTTCCCGGGGATGAGCATCCCTTTGCACATCTTCGAGCAGCGGTACACGAACCTGGTGTCGGAGTTGCTCGGACCGACCTTGACCGGAGGCGACTCCGGTGGCCGTGGCCGGGGCCCGGCCCGTTTCGGTGTCGTGTGGATCGAGCTGGGACACGAGGTGGCGAGCGAGTCCGGTCAGGGCGCCGCGGGGGCCGATACCGGGGTCCCGCACACCCGGAGCGAGAGCCGCGACCCTTCCCTGCCCCTGGTCAGCACCATCGGGTGTACCGCCGTCGTACGCGACGTGCGCACCTATGAGGACGGCCGCTACGACCTGGTGGTCGAGGGCGGCACCCGGTTCCGGATCACGGAGCTGTCGAAGGTCGACCCCTCCTCCCGCGACGGCTACTCGACCGCTTCGGTCTCGTTGCTGCCCGAGCCCTTGGGGCCGGACGCCAAGGAACACGCCGAGCGGGTGCGTGACCTGTACGGGGTCTACCTTGGACGGCTCTCCGAGATCGGCATGGCCCTGGAAACCTCCCATGACCTGCCTGGAGACCCGATCGGGTTGTCCCACGCGGCGGCCGCAGCGGTGGTGTTGGACCCCGTGGAGAAGCAACGACTGTTGGAGGCCAAGGACGCCGCGGTCCGGTTGGCCCTCCTCTCCCGCTTCCTGCGCCGCGAGAACCGGATCGTGGCCGCCCCCACCCTGCCCAACCTTCCCGCCGGCCCCTTCCTCGACAACGGTGTCTCCTTCAACTAGTTGAACACCACCGGTGCATTAGCCTGCCCGCAACCCATCGACCAGTACGTGGAAGGCCCAGGTGACCCATGAGTGGAAAAGCCACACCCGCGACCGTGGCCGCCGGACGGACCAAGACGACCTACACCCTGCATCCCTACGAGGTTCGAGGCGAAAGCGACGGTCACTCCTATGGCACCGACGCCGCCGACGCGCTCGGGATACCGCATCGGCAGGTGTTCAAGACCTTGGTGACCGAGGTGGACGGCGAGTTCACCGTCGGAGTGGTACCGGTCAGTGGATCGCTGGACCTCAAAGCGTTGGCGGCGGCGGTCGGAGGTAAACGGGCGACGATGGTCGCCCCGGGCCGGGCCGAAAAGATCACCGGATACGTGCGTGGCGGTATCAGCCCGTTGGGGCAGCGCAAGCGGCTGCGTACGGTGATCGACTCCTCGGTGAGGACGCTGACGTCGGTCTATGTGTCGGCGGGACGGCGCGGGCTGCAGATGGAACTGACCCCGACGGATCTGCTCAAGCTGACGGAGGCGATCACCGCCCCCATCGCGACCCCTTGAGGGTCCTGAGCCAGAGGGCGGAGTGAGCCGCGACACCTGCTCGTACCGGCTGGAACACAGGGGGTGGTGGACCTTCGCACATCGACGAACGGTCTATTGCCCACCCCCCTACTCGGGGGTAGTTTTGTGACATGGGCAACATCGCACCCCCCTACGCGTCCGTCCCCGACATGTTCGCCTCCCGCGTCACCGAATCCGGAGAACGGGAGGCGTTCGCTTTTCCCACCCCTTCTCCCGACGGTGGTCCCGACACCTGGCAGACCCTCACCTGGAACCAGACCCGCGACCGCGTGCGCGCCATGGCCCTTGGATTGCACTCGCTGGGAGTGACCGCTCAGGCCCGTTGCGCCATCTCGTCCAACACCCGTATCGAGTGGATACTCGCCGACCTGGCGATCCTGTGCGCGGGCGGCGCCTCCACCACCATCTACCCCACCTCCCCCGCGCCGGACTGCGCCTACATCGTCTCCGATTCCGGCAGCATGCTGGCTTTCGCCGAGAACGACGAACAGGTCGCCAAGCTGATCGAACAGCGCTCCGCCATGCCTGGCCTGTCCAAGGTCATCGCTTTCGAGGGTGAGGCCGGTGGCGACGACGACTGGGTCATGAGCCTGACCCAACTGGAGGAGATCGGCACCGCGCTACACGCCGAAAGACCGGAGCTGTTCGACGAATTGGTCGCCTCGGTCCGATCCGACCACCTGGCGACCCTGATCTACACCTCCGGCACCACCGGCCGACCCAAAGGCGTGCGCTTGGACCAGGCCAACTGGCTCTACGAGGCACAGGCGCTCGCGGTCATGGACGAGGAGGCGCGCGCCCACGGCCAGGAGATGATCACCCTGGAGGACCTGCAGTACCTGTGGCTCCCCCTGGCGCACGCCTTCGGCAAGGTCATGCTGGTCAGCCAGCTGAGGATCGGGTTCAAGACCGTCGTGGACGGGCGCGTGGACAAGATCGTGGACAACCTGGCCGTCGTGCGACCGACCTTCATGGCGGCGGCGCCCCGTATCTTCGAGAAGGTCTTCAACAAGGTCGTCATGCAAGCCAAGGAGGGCGGCGCGGCCAAGTACCGGGTCTTCAAGTGGGCCGTGGGCGTGGGCGACCAGGTGGCACGAGTACGGGAAGGGGGAAAAGAGCCCAGGGGCGTGCTCGCCGTCCGGCACAGGGTGGCCGACCGGTTGGTGTTCTCCAGGTTGCGGGAGCGATTCGGCGGCCGGCTGAAGTTCTTCGTGTCAGGCAGTGCCCCGCTCTCTCCCGAGATCGGCCGGTTCTTCTACGGGGCCGGGATCACCATCTTGGAGGGGTACGGGCTGACCGAGACCTCGGCCGGGGCCTTCCTCAACCGGCCCGGTGACGTGCGCTTCGGAACGGTGGGGCTACCTCTGCCCGGCACCGAGGTCAGGATCGCCGAGGACGGCGAGGTGCTGCTACGCGGCGCCAACCTCATGCGCGGCTACCACAACCTCTCAGGCTCCACCGAGGCCGTGCTCACCGAGGACGGCTGGTTCGCCACCGGTGACATCGGCACGTTGGAGAACGGTCGCCTACGCATCACCGACCGGAAGAAGGAGCTGATCAAGACCTCCGGCGGTAAGTACGTGGCGCCCCAGAGCATCGAGAGCCGCTTCAAGGCCCTGTGTCCGTACGTGAGCAACTTGATCGTGCACGGTGACCGGCGCCCCTACTGTGTGGCGCTGGTGGCCTTGGATCCCGAGGCGATCGACGTCTGGGCCCGGACCAACGGCCTCGAAGCACTCGACTACACCGGCCTGACCAAGGAACCCAAGGTCCGTCGGATGCTCCAAGAGTCCATCGACGAACTCAACGAAGGGCTGCCCCGGCACGAGACGATCAAGTACTTCACGATTTTGCCCAACGAGCTGACCGTGGAGGCAGGAGAGATCACGCCGAGTCTGAAGATGCGCCGTAGGGCGGTCGAGGAGAAGTACGCCGACCTGCTCGACGACATGTACGAGGAAACGGTCCAAGTCCTGTGATCGGCACTTTGTGAACGGACTCCGTGAGCGAGGTCAGGAACGAGGGTCCTTTGATCCTTCGGCCCGCTTTCGTTCGGGGAAGGCGGAGTTCGCCCGGGTGTCCGTGGTGGGAGGTGCGACCGCCTGGCCGTCCACGGCCGAAGCACCCGAGCCGGGGGCGTCCGAACCAGGAACCTCCGGAGCCGGATCGGGTCCGGGCACACCCGGCTGATCGGAACGCAACAGACTGATGCCGTCCAACAAACCGTACTGAAGAACGTGGACGAAGGGCCACACGACCACGAACGCGGTGGCCTGTAGCCGGAGCGCCGCGGTGACGGCCTCGCCGGGGGCCGCCGTCAGCACCGCCTCTCGCGCGGGAGCGTCCAGGGCCACACCGATCCGCCAGACCAATAGGGCGGCCACGGCCGCACCCAGGAAGCTCGCCAACAGCACGGGCAGACGAAGGTCCTGCATCCGCCGCTCGGCCAGAAAGAACTGCACCATGTAGCAGGAGTAACCGGTGACGACGCCGGCCACGGCGGTGATGAGGACGTAGTGGCCCTCCATCGCGAAGACGTCCTGGGAGGTTCCGGGGAAGACGTTCCCCTCGCCCAAGGCGGTCACCTCGGGGCGGGGAGCGATCCACCACCACAACGGTCCCAGGGCCACGCCGAGCAGGACCACCGCCCCGAGCGCACACGCCCCCACGAGCAAGGCACGCCCCGCTCCCGAAGCATCCGCGCGGTCCCGCTGCGTCTTCACCCCGTGTGCCCCCTTCGTGTCCACATCGGCCGAAAACCAGTGGCTACCGGTCACGACCCGAAGGACAATACCCGCATGGACGACAAGAGCGGCCCCCAGACCCCACCCAAGCGTGTCATTCCCCCCATGGCGGCGGACGAACGGACGATGCTGCCGGCCTGGTTGGACCGGCACCGCGCCACCGTGCACCACAAGTGCGCCGAACTGGACCCGGCCCTGTCCTCGGCCGCACCGATCGCGACCTCGCCCATGACCACCATCGGTGGCGTCGTGTCCCACCTTCGCTGGGTGGAGGCGTTCTGGTTCGAGGTGGTGATGCTCGGCCAACCGGATGTGGCGCCCTATTCGCGGGAGGACCCCGACGGGGAGTTCCGGGTTGGAGCCGAGCGGCCCTTGGACGAACTCCTGGCCGAGTACGAGCGGCAGTGCGAGCGTTCCCGGCGGATCACCTCCGGCCTGGAGTTGGGCAACTCCGCCCGACGTACCCTGCACGACGGTCGCGATCGACCCACCCTGCGTTGGGTGCTCACCCACATGATCGAGGAGACCGCCCGACACAACGGGCACCTGGACCTGCTTCGGGAGCTCGCCGACGGAACCACCGGCCAGTGAGCGGGCCGGAGTCGGAGGGACTCGTGAGCGCCCTGGCCACGACTTCGGGGCCCGGGCGATCGGTGATACCGCCCGGGCCCCGTGGTGGTCGCAGCGACGACCACCGACTGGGTCAATAGTCGACCGAGTAGGCCCCCAGCAGGCTCTTCACCTCACCGTTGAACTCCGGAGAGATCCGCACCGAGTACCGCTCCAGCGCGTAGATCCGCGAACGCACCGGGTTGTCCACCCGAATCCGCACGGGGGTGTCGCCCTTGTGGGTGCTGAGCACCTGGCGCAGGTCACCGATGAGCTCTGGGGAAAGCCTCTTCTCGTCCACGCTGAGCAGGACCGGCGGCTCCCCTTCGGTGATGTGCGAGATGTCCAGGATCGACATCTCCGAGGCGAACATCGACCACGTGCCGTCCCTGTCGTTGAGCCGACCCTTGACCGTGACCGCTGTGTCCTCCAGCAAGGCCTCCACGTACAGCGGGTACGTCTTGGGGAAGAACAACACCTCCATGCTGGAGTCCAAGTCCTCCACCGTGGCGATCGCCCACTGGTTACCGGCCTTGTTGGTGCGCTTGTCCACCTTGGAGATGAGTCCGGAGATGCGCACCTCACCGCGTTCACGGGCCAGGTCTCCGGCGACGATCTGGGCGATGGAGGTGTCCCGGGAACGGGCCAGGACCCGTTCGGCCCCGGCCAACGGGTGGCTGGACACGTACAGGCCCAACATCTCCCGCTCGAAGGCGAGCTTGGTCTTGCGGTCCCACTCCTCATCGCCCCACTGGATGTTCAGTCCGATGGGCGCGGAGTCGGGCTCGTCCCCGCCACCGAACAGATCGAACTGGCCGTTCGCTTCCTGTTTCTTGGAGCTGATCATGCCGTCCACCGCCGTCTCGTGGTGCCGGTACAGCTCACGCCGGGGCTGCCCCAAGGAGTCGAACCCGCCGGCCTTGATGAGGGATTCGATGACCCTCTTGTTGCACGCGGCCAGCTCGATCTTGGACAGGAAGTCGGTGAAGGAGGTGTACTTGCCCTTCTCGGTGCGGGTCTTGACGATCGAGTTGACGACGTTGGCGCCCACGTTGCGGACCCCGCCCATGCCGAAGCGGATGTCGGAACCCACCGGGGTGAACCGCAGACCCGACTCGTTGACGTCGGGGGGCAGCACCTTGATGCCCTGGGTACGACACTCGGCCAGATATACCGCCATCTTGTCCTTGTCGTCACTGACCGAGGTCAGCAGCGCCGACATGTAGGCGGCCGGGTAGTTGGCCTTGAGGTAGGCGGTCCAGTAGGAGACCAGGCCGTACCCGGCGGCGTGCGACTTGTTGAAGGCGTAGCCCGCGAAGGGGAGCATGACGTCCCACAGGGCCTGCATGGCCTCCTTGGAGAATCCCTTCTCCGTCATGCCGGTGGAGAACTTCTCGTACTCCTTCTCCAGGGCCTCCTTCTTCTTCTTGCCCATCGCCCGGCGCATCAGGTCCGCGCCGCCCAGGCTGTACCCGGCCAGCTGTTGGGCGATGGCCATGATCTGCTCCTGGTAGACGAGCAGGTGGAAGGTCTCACCCAGGATCGGTTCCAGGGCGTCCTTGAGTTCGGGGTGAATGGGAGAAACGTCCTGACGCCCGTTCGATCGGTCGGCGTAGTCGTTGTGGGCGTTGGCCGCCATCGGGCCGGGTCGGTACAGGGAGAGGACGGCCGCGATGTCACCGAACTTCTTGGGCTGCATGCGTTTGAGCAGGTTGCGCATGGCGCCGCCATCCAGCTGGAACACGCCCAGGGTGTCGCCCCGAGAGAGCAGCTGGTAGGTCTTCTCGTCGTCCAGGGGCAGCTGCGCGAGGTCGATGTCGACCCCCTCGGCCTCCTTGATGGACTTGACCGCGTCGTCCATGATCGTCAGGTTGCGCAGACCCAGGAAGTCCATCTTGAGCAGACCCATGTCCTCACACTGAGGGTAGGGAAAGCCCGTGATGATGGCGCCGTCGGTGTCGCGCTTGTGCAGCGGGATGACGTCGAGCAGCGGCTCCTTGGACAGGATGACGCCTGCGGCGTGTACGCCCGTACCGCGAGTCAGGCCCTCGATGCCCCGCGCGGTCTCCATGACCTTGTTGACCTGGGGGTCGTTCTCGATCAGGTTGCGCAGCTCGGTGGTCTCCGGGTAGCGCTCGTGCTCGGTGTTGTACACCGCGTCCAACGGAATCTCGTTGCCGCCCACCGGGGCCGGGAACGCCTTGGTGATGGCGTCGCCGGTGGAGTAGGGCATGCCCAGGATGCGAGTGGAGTCCTTGATGGCCGCCTTGGCCTTGATGGTGCCGAAGGTGAGGATCTGCGCGACGCGCTCCTCGCCGTACAGACGGGTGACGTACTCGATCATCTCGCCGCGCCGACGCTCATCGAAGTCCAGGTCGACGTCGGGCATGGTCACACGTTCGGGATTGAGGAACCGCTCGAACAGCAGGCCGTGCTCCAACGGGTCCAGGTCGGTGATGCCCAGCAGGTAGGCGATCATCGAGCCGGCGGCCGAACCACGACCCGGACCCAGTGCGATCCCGTTCTTACGGGCGTACAGACAGATGTCGGAGACCACCAGGAAGTAGGCCGGGAAGCCCATCTCGTTGATGATGCCGAGCTCGAAGTCGATCCTTTGACGGATGGCGTCGTTGATCCCGTCCGGGTAGCGGGTCGGGATGAGCCGCTCGACCTCCTTGGCCAGCCAAGAAGATTGCGTTTCCCCCTCCGGAACCGGGTAGACCGGCATCAGGTCGCGGTGAGCGAAGACGTTGTCGTAGGCGCCGGGGTGGACACGTTCGGCGATGAGCAGGGTGTTCTTGCAGCCCTGTGCCCACTCGTCGAAGTCGAGTAGGCCGCGCATCTCGTCGGCGGACTTGAGGTAGTAGCCCGAACCGTTGAACCGGAAGCGGGTGGGATCGTCCAGGTTCTTTCCCACGCCCACGGCCAGGAGGGCGTCGTGCGCCGAGGCCTGGGACTCGTAGACGTAGTGGGAGTCGTTGGTGACCAGCGGGGGGATGTCCAGTTCGCGGCCGACCTTGAGCAGGCCGTCGCGAACCTCCTTCTCGATCGGTACGCCGTGGTCCATCAGCTCCAAGAAGACGTTCTCCCTGCCGAAGATGTCCTGGAGTTTGGCGGCGTAGTCGATGGCCTCCTTCTCCTGTCCCAATCGCAGGCGCGTCTGCACGCCGCCGGAAGGACAACCGGTGGAGACGATGACGCCCTCGCTGTGTTCGGCCATCAGGTCCAGGTCCATGCGGGGCTTCATGTAGTAGCCCTCCATGGACGCCAGCGATGACATCTTGAAGAGGTTGCGCAGGCCCGTCTCGTTCTCGGCGAGCATGGTCATGTGAAGGTAGCGCCCACCCCCGGAGATGTCCTTGCCGCCCTCGGCCGAGGCGTCGTCGGAGGTGTTGGAGCGGCCCCAGAAGACCCGTTTCTTGTGGAAGCGCGACTCGGGGGCGACGTAGGCCTCGATGCCGATGATGGGCGTCACGCCCGTGCCCTTGGACTGCTGGTAGAACTCGTAGGCACCGAACATGTTGCCGTGGTCGGTCATGGCCACGGCGGGCATCTCCAGTCGCGCCGCCTCCTTGAACAAGGGCTTCAACTTCGCCGCCCCGTCGAGCATCGAGTACTCGGTGTGGACGTGCAGATGTGCGAAGGAGTCGGCCATGACGCGTGTGCCCCCGAATGAGTGGACGGACAGGTGATGTTTCCCGAGCCTACGACTTCCCCACGACGTTCGGGCCCGCCTGTGGACGACTCCGGTGGACGAGGCCGGGCTCGCGTCGATAGGGACTCGGCCTCGATGACGTTCCGGTATCGCTTCGGCGCCCGACCCCTGAAGCGACCCGGTCCGTCGTCGAGCGGCTCGGGAACCGGTCGGGTGGTCCCACCCCACCCGACGTTCACCACGGGCTGCCCCTCCGCCGCTCGGTGCGCCTCGCGCCCCCTGAGAGGATGAGTTCCATGCCCCGAAGAACCCGCCGAGTGGCCTCCACCGCCACCCTCGTACTGGCCGCCTCCGCGTTGATGGCCGCACCCGCGTCCGGTACCGACTCGCCCTCGGTCCCCGAGCCTCCGGGGGCGCACGAAGTGCGTTTCGCGACTTTCAACACCGCCCTGGAACGCCCTGGGCAAGGGCTGCTGGCAAAGGAACTGGCCACGCCCGACAGCGAACAGGCTCGCAACGTCGCCGAGATCATCCAGCGTGTGCGCCCCGACGTGCTGTTGCTCAACGAGTTCGACCACGATGATGAGGGCCTGGGACTTCGCCGCTTCCAGGACCACTACCTGTCCGTGGGGCAGAGCGGGGCCGATCCGATCGACTACCCCTACGTGTACTCCGCCCCGGTCAACACCGGTGTGGCCTCGGGCGTGGACCTGAACGGTGACGGCGAGGCGGTGACCGAACCGGGCAGCCCCGAGTACGCCGAGGACGCCTTCGGGTACGCGACCTTCCCCGGCCGGTACGGGATGGCCGCGCTGTCCAGGTACCCCATCCTCACCGATCAGGTGCGCACCTTTCAGACCTTCCGCTGGGCCGACATGCCGAACGCGATGTTGCCCACGGACCCCGAGACGGGTGAGCCGTTCTACTCACAAGAGGCCCTGGAGGTGCTACGCCTGTCCTCCAAGAGCCATTGGGACGTGCCCATCGACACCGGTCGGGGCCGCCCGGTGCACCTGTTGGCCTCCCATCCCACACCACCGACCTTCGATGGCCCGGAAAAGCGCAACGTGGCGCGCAATCACGACGAGATCCGCTTCTGGGCGGACTACGTCACGCCACGCGGGGGCGACTACGTCTACGACGACGCGGGGGTGAGGGGCGGTCTGGCCCCGGGAGCGCGCTTCGTGATCGCCGGTGACCTGAACGCCGATCCCAACGATGGGGACGGGCACCCCGAGGCGATGACGCAACTGCTGGAGCATCGGCACATCGTGGACGTGCGTCCCTCCAGCCAGGGCGGGCGTGGCGCGGCCGCCCGTCAAGGCGGCGCCAACGAGGAGCACGTGGGTGCTCCGGAGCTGGACAGTGCGGACTTCGTCGATGAGCCGGGGCCGGGCAATCTGCGAGTGGACTACGTGCTGCCGTCGCGTTCGTTGCCGACGCGGGGTTCGGGCGTGTTCTGGCCGACCGTGGACGACCCGCTGTTCCGGTTGACCGGCGACTACCCGTTTCCGAGTTCGGATCACCGCATGGTCTGGGTGGATGTGCTCCGTTGACGGATCGCCCACGATCTCGCTCCCGTCATCACCCTTGGTGCCGAGGACGACGGCGGGAACGAGGTGGTCTCGACGAAGGCGGGTCGGTGACCGTCAGGGGGCCTCGACGCGGATCATGAGCGCGCTGCCCTCGGCGGTGACCTGTCCGTGGGCCTTGATCTGTCCGGCGACGTACACCTTGCGGCCCTCGACCCGTTCCACCCAGGAGGTGATCTCCAGGGGGGTGAACAGCGGGGTGGGCCTGCGGTAGTCGACCTCCAGATGGGCGGTCAGCCCGGGACTGGTCTCGATGGCCGAGACGCTGCCGACGGCCTGGTCGAGCATGGCGGCGATCCAGCCACCGTGAACCAGGCCGGGAGGTCCCTGGTAGATGGTGTTGAGGGTGATCTCCGCGCGCAGGCCCTCCTCGGTGCGCATGAGGGCGAGCCGAGGCGCGGCGGGGTTGGTGTCCCCGGCGACGATGTTGGTGATGGTGCCGACCTCGGTGGTGCCGTCACCGATCTCGCGGGTGACCATGGTGCCGATCTGGCGGCGCGCGACGTTGAGACGGTCGGTGAGGGTCTGGACGGTGGCGGCGGTATCGGCCAACGTGTCGGTGTCGACCTCGGTGTTGGCGACGGCGTCGATGAGGTCGTGGACGCGAGAGACCAGGGCGCGCAGCTCGGTGGGGATGGCGGCGCCTTCGACCAAGGGGAGACCGTAGGCCCGGGGGTCGGCGGTGGTCTGCTGCGTGTTGACCGTCATGTCTTCCTCGTCGGATCGGTGTTCGTTCTCGGCGGTCCAGGGGGCGGTGGTCCGGCTCGAAAGGCCAAAACCGAATCCTACTCGGGAGTATTCCAACCAAACGGGACACCACGGTGCGCTCCCTGTCACACGCGATGGAGACCGGGAGCACTACCGGTCGGGTCGGTCAGGTCAGCTCGTGTTCCATGTGTCGATGCGGAATGCCCGCGTCGAGGAATTCCTCACCGTGGGCGAGGTAGCCGAGCCGCTCGTAGAACCCGAGCGCGTGGGTCTGAGCGTGCAGCTCCACCTTCTTCAGGCCCAACTCCCGGGCCGTCTCCTCCGCGGCGCGCACGAGGGCGGCACCGGTCCCCTTGCCGCGCCCCTCGGGCAGGACCGCCATACGCCCCAACAGGCCGACCCCCTCGCCTTGGTCGACCAGGCGGACGGTGCCCACGGGCACCCCCTCGTCCACGGCCAGCAGGAACTCGGCCGTGGTATCACGCTCGTCCCATTCCTCGGCGATGGGTACTCGTTGTTCGGCGACGAACACCGCGCCGCGGATGACGAAGACGGCCGCGCGGTCACGTTCGTCGCGGACACGGCGGATCTGTGGCTTGTGCATGTGGGCAGACTAACGAACCCACCATGGCCGATCTCAGGAACGACGTCCTAACCTGGCGGTATGGGAATACCGAATGAGGTTCGCCCCAGCATCGAGCCCACTCGCGCACACGAATCGGTCGCGGATGGTCCGAACCCGTTCCCTATGCGGGACCTCTACGGACGGCACCCGCACTCCTGCTGAGGCCACCTTGCTTCATTCGATGATCCGACCAAGGGCACAAGTACGCCCAAACGGGCGACCGCCCCCTCCTCACGTGGACGAATGTGAAGATCCTGTCTCTGCTACGATCCCCGGCCGTCCGCGACGGCCTGGGCATCGGTGTCGCCGTGGGCGTCGCCGGTCTGGCCTTCGGTACGGCGGCGGTGGCCGCGGGTCTCTCCCCCGCACAGGCCGTCTTCCTGAGCGCGTTCATGTTCACCGGCGCCTCCCAGTTCGCCCTGATCGGAGTGATCGCCGGTGGCGGCAGCCTCGTCGCCGGTGCGCTGGGCGCCCTGCTCCTGGGCGCGCGCAACACCCTGTACGGGCTGCGTTTGACGGATGTACTCCAGTGGCGGGGTATGCGACGTGTGGCAGCCGCGCACGGGGTGATCGACGAGACCACCGCGGTGACCCTGGCCCAGCCTGATCGTGTTTCCGCTCGCACCGCCTTCGTGACCACCTACGTGGTGCTGGGATCCTTCTGGGCGGCCACCACCCTGATGGGTGCCCTGGCGACGGAGCGGGTGAACGACATCAGTGCGTTCGGGCTGGACGCGGTGGGGCCGGCGATCTTCCTGGGGCTGCTGTGGCCCCGACTCCGTGACGAGGGTGGCCGTACCCGGCTGATCGCCCTGCTGGGCGCGGGTGTGGCCCTGGCCACCACACCGTTCCTGCCACCGGGGGTGCCGGTGTTGTTGGCCGCCTCCGCCGCGTTGATCGCGCTGCTGGGGCCGGACCCGAAGACCATCGCTTCCGACGCGAACGAGAAGGATCCGTCCATGGACCGGAACGAGGAGGTGGGGTCGTGACCCTGTGGCCCGTCCTGATCGCCACCGCGGTCGGCTGCTATCTGCTCAAGTACGCGGGTATGGCCGCCCCCCGACGTCTGTTGGACAACCCCTGGCTGCGACGGTTCGCCATCGCCGTGCCCGTGGCCCTGTTGGCCGCGTTGATCGCCGTGGAGGCGCTGCGCGGCCAGGGTCAGGCCCTGGCCTGGGACACCGCGCGGATGGCCGGGGTGGGTGCGGCGGTGCTCGCCCTGATATTGCGGGCCCCCTTCCTCGTCGTGGTCGTCGCCGCGGCCGTGGTCACCGCCGGATCGCGTGCTTTGGGGTTCTGAGCGCCGTTGCTTGACGGCCTGGGACGAGTTGTCCACAGGCCGTCCGGTCCACTCTTGACCGGCTTCGGGACGCCTGTCAGAGTCGGCCGCACGCGACCGGGGACACCACCCGTTCCCGACGCGCTTCGAGTGGACCTTGCGACGATGGAAGGACCCGCCTCCATGGCCCCTGCCCTACGACGGCCGCCCTCCCCCACCGACACCGCCGCGCACACGGCCGTGGAGGTCTTGGCCAAAGCCGGGATCAGACGCTGCTACACCGTCCCCGGTGAGAGCTTCCTGGAACTGGCCGACGCCATCGACCAACACCCCGCCATGGCCTTGATCTCCACTCGGCACGAAGGTGGCGCCGCCTTCATGGCCGAGGCCGACGCCAAGCTCACCGGGGTCCCGGCCGTCGCAGCCGCCACCCGTGGCCCGGGCGCGGCCAACCTGGCGGTGGGGGTGCACACCGCCATGCAGGACTCCACTCCGATGATCGTCTTCCTCGGCCAGGCCGAGACCGAACGACTGGGCCGTGAGGCCTTTCAGGAGGTGGACCTGACCGCCTTCTACGCACCGATCACCAAATGGTCCACCACCGTGCACCGGGCCGACCGGTTGGCCGAGGTCACGGCCCGCGCGATTCGGATCGCCACCACCGGACGTCCCGGACCGGTGGCGATCGCGGTCCCGGGAGACCTGTTCGGACAGCGCGTCGGAGATCGGCCGATACCGGAACCCTTCGTGGCGCCTCGGCCACCGTTGGCGGACGCGGACCGGGATCGTCTGGCCCACTGGCTGACCCGTGCGGTGCGACCGGTGATCATCGCCGGTGGCGGAGCGCGCTTCGCCCGCGAGGATCTGGTGCGGGTGGCCGAACGCTACAGCGCCGGGGTGTACGCCGCCTGGCGTCGCCAGGACGTGTTCCCCAACGACCACCCCCTGTACCTGGGACACCTGGGGCTAGGGGCGCCCAGTGCGGTCCTGGGCGCGTTGGCCGACGCCGACGCGGTCCTGGTGGTGGGGTGTCGGATGAGCGAGACGACCACCCAGGGGTATCGGCTGCCCGAATCCGACGGCCGGACCCTGGTGGCGCAGATCGACATCGACCCGGAGCAGGTGGGCGCCACCCACCAGGTGTGGCTGGGTGCGGTGGCCGACGCGGGCAAGGCCCTGGCCTCCTTGGCGGCGGCACCGGGCCAGGCGCCCTACCGGGACTGGAGCGCGGCCCGCAGACTGTGGATGGAGAGCACCACCCTGCCCGGTGGAACCGAACCGCACCAGGGGCCGCGGATGCACCCGTGGTCGGTGGTGGCCGGAATGCGCCGGGCACTACCCGAGGACGCCCTGCTGACCAACGACGCGGGAAACTTCGCCTCCTTCCTGCACCGAGGGTGGTGGTTTCGGCACCCGCGCACCCAACTCGCCCCGACCAGCGGAGCCATGGGGTACGCCGTCCCGGCGGCGGTGGCGGCGAAGATCGCCGAGCCCGGCCGCACGGTGGTGGCGGTGGCCGGAGACGGTGGGGCGTTGATGACCGGTCAGGAACTGGAGACGGCGGTGCGGGTAGGCGCGGCCGTGACCGTGGTGGTGTTCCAGAACGGCCTGTACGGCACGATCGCGATGCACCAGGCCCGGGAGCTCGGCCGGATCGCGGGCACACGGATCAGCGGTCCCTTGGACCTGGCGGGGTACGCTCGCGCCTTGGGCGCTCGAGGGTCGACGGTGCACACCCGTGAGGAGCTGGAGAAGGCACTGGCCGAGGCGGTGGCCGCCGACCTACCGACCCTGGTGGACGTGCGCACCGACCCGGAGGTGATCAGTCCGACCGCCACCATGTCGGACCTGCTGGGATCTGGGTGAGTCGGTGGTGAAGCCCGTATCGGGTTCGAGGTCGCGATCGGTTCCGCCCACGAACGAAGCCGACCCCCTCACTCTCCGGTGTGCGCGGCGGCGGCCTCGCGCAGGGCCCGGACCACGGCACGGATGGCGGGCCTACGGGAGGCGTCGGTGCGCCAGAACACGTAGACCTGGCGGATCAGTGCGGGTTGAACGGGAACGACACGGACCCCTTCGGGCAAGGGTCCCCTGCCCAGGCGGGGCATGACGGCGGCCCCGATTCCGGCGGCGATGAGCGCCAGTTTGGTCTGGTGCTCCTCCACGTTGTGCGCGACGTTCGGTTCGCCGCCACGCTGTCGGATGATGTCGTGCAGCCAGTCGTCACAGATGGACCCACGGCCCCAGCTGATCCACGGCAGGTCACGGATCTCGTCGAGTTCGAGCAGTTCACGGTGGGCCAGGGGGTGATCGGCCGGCAGGGCGATGTCGCCGACGTCGTCCATGAGCGGCGCACGGGTCATCCCCTCGGGCAGGCGTAGCGGCCTGCCCACCCAATCCACGACCATGGCCAGGTCCGCCTCGCCCCGGACCATGGTGGGCACGCTCTCGTGCGGTTCCTCTTCGTACAGTTCCACTCGCAGTCCGGGGTGTGCCTCGCGTAACGCGGGCAGGGCCTGGGGCAAAAGGCCTCGGACGGCGGTGGGGGTGGCGGACAGACGCAGGTGCCCGGTGACGTCGTCGCGGTGGGCCTCCAGGTCGGCCTCGGCCTGCTGGACCTGGGACAGGATGCGGGAGGTGTGTTCGACGAGCAGGTCCGCGGCGTCGGTCAGGCGCACCCCACGGCCGTTGCGTTCGACCAAGGGTTGGCCCACCTCGCGTTCGAGTTTGGCGAGTTGTTGGGAGACCGCGGAGTTGGTGACGTGGAGGGCTTGGGACGCGGCGCTGAGGGAGCCGTGCACGGCGATGGCGTGGAGGACACGGAGCCGGTCGACACTGAGCATGTAAGGAACACTAACGCTTGGGTTAAGCAGAATGAAGTGGACCTAAGAAGATTGGGCGATGTAGAACCGGTCCACGAGCACCTCCCCGGCCGCCTCCACCACTCCTCATGCCTGGTTGTCGGGCCGGCGCACCAAGTTCGCCCTGCTCGCGCTGGTCTGGGGGATGAGCTTCGTCCTGATCCGGATCGGCGCGCAGGTCCTCACCCCCGTCCAACTCTCCCTGGGACGTATGCTCAGCGGGCCCTGCCACTGCTCGCGCTCGTGTACCTGCGTGGCGGGCGCCTGCCCACCTCTCCTCGCTTGTGGGGGCACCTGTTCGTGGCGGCGCTGCTGCTCGACACCACCCCCTTCACCCTGTTCGGGTACGCCGGACGGCTCATCCCGTCCGCCCTGATGGGGATCGTCAACGCCTCCACCCCACTGTTCGGGGTCGTGTTCTCGATGCTGTTGCCGTCCGACGAACGCCCCGACCGTGACCGTGTCCTGGGGCCGGCCATCGGATTCGTGGGTGTGCTCACCGTCTTCGGGGTGTGGAATTCCCTGGGCACCGTGTCCGTGGACGATCGTGACGCCCTGCTCGGGATGCTCCTGGTGGTGGGCGCCAACGTCTGCTACGGGATCGGCACGCCCTACCTGCGCCGTTTCGTGGCGGGAACCTCGCACGGCGCCCTGGAACCGAGCGCCCTGCAACTGCTGCCGGCCTCGATTCCCCTCCTGCTCCTCGTGCCGTGGTTCGGCGGGGTCCCGAGCGATCCGAGCTGGCGGGTGGTGGCGGCCATCAGCACCCTGGGCGTGCTCGGGACCGGATTCGCCTACGTTCTGCAATACGCCATCGTCCGGGCCGCCGGAGCGACCGTGGCGACCACGGTCACCTACGTGGTGCCGGTGGTGGCGATCACCGCCGGAATCGTGCTCCTGGGCCAGACCCTCACCTGGAACCAGCCCTTGGGAGCGCTCGTGATCATCCTGGGCGCCGCCCTGTGCCAGGGCGTCCTGCGTATGCGCGGGCCGCGAACCCGCCGAGCCGCGCCACACTCATCGAGCACGGCCCGGACAGGACCCACCGACAGCCCACCTGGTACCTGAGCGACCACCCGGAAACGAGAGCGCCCGTGCCCACGCGGATCGGCGTGGGCACGGGCGAACGTGCGGTCCGGGTCGGCTCCGGGCTATTCCTCGCGAAGCTTTTCCACGGCGGCGGCCAGGTCGGCCGGGTAAGGGCTGGAGAACTCCACCGGACGGCGCTCGGTGGGGTGGTCGAAGCCCAGACGGACCGCGTGCAGCCACTGGCGCCGTACCCCCAGCCGTTCGGCCAGGGTCGGATCGGCCCCGTAGAGCATGTCTCCTACGCAAGGGTGGCGCAACGCGGACATGTGCACCCGGATCTGGTGGGTGCGCCCGGTCTCCAACTTGATCTCCAACAGGCTGGCGGCCCGGAACGCCTCCTGCGTGTCGTAGTGGGTGACGGACTCACGTCCGCCCGCGACCACGGCCCAGCGTCCGTCCCCGGCCGGGTGACGATCGATCGGCGCGTCCACGGTCCCCCTGAGCGGGTCCGGGTGCCCCTGCACCAGGGTGTGGTAACGCTTGTCCACGGTGCGTTCCTTGAACGCCCGCTTGAGCACGCTGTAGGCGGTCTCGCTCTTGGCCACCACCATCAGACCGGTGGTGTTGGCGTCCAACCGATGCACGATTCCCTGGCGTTCGGCCGCACCACTGGTGGCCAATCGCACCCCGGAGGCCAACAACCCCTCCAGGACGCTGGGGCCGGTCCAACCGACGGTGGGGTGGGCGACCACACCGATCGGCTTGTCGACCACGATGATGTCGGCGTCTTCGTACACGATGCGCATACCCGGAACGGCTTCGGGGCGTGGTACCGGGGCGGTGGGCGGCGGCGGGAGGGTCACCTCCAGCCAGGCGCCGGCCTGGACGCGGTCGGACTTGCCCGCCTCGGCGCCGTCCAGCAGGACGCCTCCGTCACCGATCAGCTCGGCCGCCCGGGTCCGGGACAGACCGAACATCCGCGCGATCGCGGAGTCGAGTCGGTCACCCTCCAGCCCATCGGGGACGGGCAGGCTCCTGGTATCGCTCATGTGTCCTTCCCCTCGCCCTCGACGCCCTTCTCGGCCACCTTCGCCTCGTCGGAGACCATCGTCCCGTCCAGGTTGAGCCCCTTGAAGGTCAGCGCGACCACCAAGCAGGCCCCGACCACCACACAGGAATCGGCGATGTTGAACACCGGCCAGTTCGGCACTCGGATGAAGTCGACGACGGCTCCCTGGAAGGGACCCGGGTCACGGAAGTAGCGGTCGATGAGGTTACCGGCGGCGCCACCCATCATCAGGCCGAGTGTGACGCCCCACCAGACACTGCGCACCCGCCATCCGATGTAGGCGATCGCCAGGACCACGAGGGTGGCGATGATGGTGAACACCCAGGTGTAACCGGTGCCCAGCGAGAACGCGGCACCAGTGTTGAACACCAGGGTGAACTGGAGGAAGCTGCCGATCACGTCGACGCTTTCTCCAGGCCTGAAGGTCGCCAGGGCCCATTCCTTGGTGGCGAGGTCGACGGCGATCGCGGTGAGCGCGACCAGCAGCAGGAGCAGATACCTGCGCGGTCGGACGTTCGTCTTGTCGGTCGTGGTCATGTTGATGTCCCCGGAGGGCTCTACCTCACTCAGCGACGCTCCTCGCGCTGTTTGCGGGTGACGGCACGGGGGTGGCCCTGGGAAAGGCCTGTGGGCGAGCCTTCCCAACGGCCTGCCCGCATGACTCACAGACCCCGTAGGCTCCCGCGTCCATTCGTTCGATCGCCCGTTCGCCCTTGGCGAGCAGGTCACGAGTATTGTAGGTCAACGCCGACTCGTGTTCGCGTTGGAACGCCTTCACCTCGGTGTCGGTGGGATCGTCTCCGGTGACCTCGGCCGGGGTCTCGAGCCGTTCGGTGGCGTCATCGGGGGTGGCGGTGCGAATCGTCATGGAAGGAAGTCTGACCAGACCCCCGGGGCCGGACAAGGGGTTCACGGCCCAAGGAGATACGACCGGATCACTCGGTCGACGCGAACCCGCCGTAGTCCTCCGCCAACAACGCCAGGTGCGGCTCCCCCCAGACCNCGAAGACCGCGGGTCCCCCGTGCGGACCGGTGAGCACCTCGATCACCCAGTCGACGTCCTCGGCGTCATCCTCGCCCGCGAGCATGTCCCGGTGCACCCGACAGGGCTCGTATCCCTGTTCCAAGAGCTGTTCGGCCAACTCTTCGGCGTCCTCCCGCTCCGACAGGGTCACCAACACCGCGCCTCGTGTGCGCTCCGCCATCACCGCACCCCTTCGCCTGCTCAGCGGTACGCCTCGTCGTACTGCGTTATCCTGAACCCGTGTCGATGGGGACGAGTAGCGTTGGCCCCGACCGGACAGGCACAGCCTAGAGGTGGCCAAGCCGTCCAAGCGACCCGGGGGCGGTGTGAGCCCGGGGGTACGACCAGCGCGAAGATCACCCCGGAGCGGCCGGAAGAACAGGCGTCCCACCACGGTCGGACGCACCCAGTAGAACCGGCGTTGACCCAATGAAGTGGGATCCGTCACCGAACCGCCCAGCGGTCACGGTCACGGTTCCAAGGAGGGTGGTACCGCGGGACCCAGGTCTCGTCCCTCCGTCAGGAACATCCCTGATGGAGAAAGGTACGACGGTGACCGACGACCCCCGGCCCGAATCCCGCGCGCTGCCACGGCTGCCCGCTCAGATCGACCTGCCCGCGACGGAGCGCGAGATCCTCGGCCGCTGGTCGAAGGAGAACGTCTTCCAGCGCTCCTTGGACCAGACCCGCGGCAACGAGAACTGGGTCTTCTACGAGGGACCGCCCACCGCCAACGGCCAGCCCGGCGTGCACCACGTCGAGGCCCGCGCGTTCAAGGACGTCTTCCCCCGCTTTCGTACCATGCGCGGCTACCACGTCGACCGCAAGGCCGGCTGGGACTGCCATGGCCTACCCGTCGAGGTCGCGGTGGAGAAGGAACTGGGCCTGAGCGGCAAGAAGGACATCGAAGCCTTCGGCATCGCCGAGTTCAACGACCGCTGCCGCGAGTCCGTCCTGCGCAACGTCGACGCGTTCACCGCGATGACCGAGCGCATGGGCTACTGGGTGAACATGGACGAGGCTTACCGCACCATGGACCCCCAGTACGTGGAGTCCGTGTGGTGGGCGCTCAAACAGATCTGGAACCGGGGCCTGCTCTCCCGCGACTATCGGATCAGCCCTTACTGCCCGCGCTGTGGCACCACGCTCTCCGACCACGAGCTCGCCCAAGGGTACGAGACCGTCACCGACCCGTCGGTGTACGTGCGGTTCCCGGTCACCTCCGGCCCGTTGGCCTCACCCGAACACCCCACCGCGTTGCTGGTGTGGACGACCACCCCTTGGACCCTGGTCTCCAACACGGCCGTGGCGGTGCATCCCGACGTCGAGTACGTGGTGGCCACCAACGGCGACGAACGTCTCCTGGTGGCCGAGCCCTTGTTCGAGAAGGTTCTCGGTGAAGGCTGGGCGCTCACCGGTGAGCGCTTCGAGGGCAACGAGATGGAGCGTTGGACCTACCAGCGTCCCTTCGAGCTCGTGCCCTTCGATGAGCCCGCGCACTTCGTGGTGCTGGCCGACTACGTCACGGTCGAGGACGGAACCGGTCTGGTCCACCAGTCCCCCGCCTTCGGTGCCGACGACATGACCGTCTGCCGCGCCTACGGTCTGCCCGTGGTCAACCCGGTGCGTCCCGACGGCACCTTCGAGGCCGACCTGGCACTGGTGGGCGGGGTCTTCTTCAAGGAGGCCGACAAGACCCTGGTGTCCGACCTCAAGGACCGTGGACTGCTCTTTCGGCACCAAGACTACGAGCACTCCTACCCGCACTGCTGGCGCTGCCACACCGCGCTGCTCTACTACGCGGTTCCGTCCTGGTTCATCCGGACCACCCAGGTCAAGAACGAACTGATCGCCCAGAACAACGTCACCAACTGGGTTCCGGAGAACGTCAAGGAGGGACGCTTCGGCGAGTGGCTGCGGGGCAACGTCGACTGGGCGCTGTCACGTAACCGCTACTGGGGCACCCCCCTACCGATCTGGGAGTTCCCCGACGGCCGACAGATCTGCGTGGGCTCCCTCGCCGAGCTGAGCGAGCTCAGCGGCCAGGACCTGTCGAACCTCGACCCGCACCGCCCCTACGTCGACGACGTGGTCATCCCCGACCCGGACGCGGACCCGTCCCTGCCACAGGAGCAGCGAGTCGCTCGCCGCGTACCCGAGGTGATCGACGCCTGGTTCGACTCTGGTTCGATGCCGTTCGCCCAGTGGGGGGCTCCGCACGCCAACGAGGAGGTCTTCCGGGAGAACTTCCCGGCGCAGTACATCTCCGAGGCCATCGACCAGACCCGGGGCTGGTTCTACTCGTTGCTGGCGGTCAGCACCCTGGTGTTCGGCCGCAACTCGTTCGAGAACGTGGTCGTGCTCGGCCACATCCTCGCCGAGGACGGCCGCAAGATGAGCAAGCACCTGGGCAACGTCATGGAGCCCATCTCGGTGATGGACCGGCACGGCGCCGACGCGCTGCGCTGGTTCATGCTGGCCGGCGGGTCGCCGTGGACCGCCCGGCGGGTCGGCCACGCCGCCTTGGAGGAGATCGTCCGCAAGGTGCTGCTGACCTACTACAGCACCACGTCCTTCTTCACCCTGTACGCCAACGCCGGAAGCGGCTGGGATCACTCCAGGTTGGCCCAGGCGCCCGCGCCGCAAGACCGGCCGTTGCTGGACCGGTGGCTGCTCTCAGAGCTCAACGAGGTGGTGCGCGACGTCACCGAGTCGATGAACGACTTCGACACCACCGGCGCCGGTCGTCGGCTGACCGCGTTCATCGACGACGTGTCCAACTGGTACGTACGCCGTTCCCGCCGCCGTTTCTGGGCCGGGGCCGATACCCCGGAGGGCGCCTCGGCCTTCGCGACGCTGTTCGAGGCGTTGGAGACCGTCACTTTGCTGATGGCGCCGATCGTGCCGTTCCTGACCGACCACGTGTGGTCGGCGTTGCGCCGCCCGGACGCGGCCGACTCGGTGCACCTGGCGTCCTGGCCAGAGGTGGACACCGACCTCATCGACCCCGAGTTGTCCAAGAACATGGCGCTGGCCCGCCGACTGGTGGAGCTGGGTCGTTCGGCCCGGGTGGACTCGGCGGTGCGCACCCGCCAACCGCTGGCCCGCGCCCTTGTGGGCGCCCCGGGTTTTACGGACCTGCCCGAGCAGTTGCGGGAACAGGTGGCCGAGGAGCTGAACGTGGTCGGGCTGGACGCGTTGTCCTCGGTCGGTGGCGACCTGGTGGACTACCTGGTGAAACCGAACTTCCGGGCACTGGGCAAGCGGTTCGCCAAGCGCACCCCGTTGGTCGCCGAGGCCATCCAGGCCGCCGACCCCGCGACCCTGGTCGAACAGGTGCGTTCCACCGGTTGGGCCCAGGTGACGGTCGAGGAGGAACCGGTCGAGGTGAGCGCCGACGAATTGCTGGTGACCGAGCAACCCCGTGAGGGTTGGGCGGTGGCCACCGAGGCCGGGGAGACGGTCGCACTGGACCTGGACCTGACCCCGGAGCTGCGTCGCGCCGGTCTGGCCCGGGAGATGGTACGGATGCTTCAGGAGGCCCGTAAGGGCAGCGGTCTGGCGGTCTCCGATCGGATCCACGTGTGGTGGGCCACCGAGGACGAGACCGCCCGTCAGGCGCTGTCCGAGCATGGTCGGACCATCGCCGCCGAGGTACTGGCCGACGCCTTCGTGTCGGGTACGGGCGAGGACACCCCGTACACGGCCGGTTCGGAGGAGTTCGGCGTGACCTTCACCTTCCGTAAGGCCTAGATACGACGAAGGGCGCCGCCTCCTCCCGGGGGCGGCGCCCTTCGCGCCGTCTCAGTTCGTGCCGGACGGGTCCGGGTCCTTCTTTTCGCTTCCGTCCTCGTCTTCCGCCTCGTCTTCCGCGTGCTCGTCCGCTTCGTCCCGCACATCGTCTTCCGTGGACGTCTCGTCGAAGATGGCCGCGTAGGCCACCGCGTTGTCCTCATCATCGGATGCGGAGTGTGTTTCCACGGACTCGCGGGTGAGGACGACGGTCTGATCCGGGTCGTCCTCAGCGGGCTCATCCCCATCGCGCGAAGTCTCTTCCACCTCGGACCGTTCGGAAGATGCGTCCGACTCCTCGTCGGCATCCGTCGCGAGATCACCGGTGTCGGGCCCGGTCTGAACGGACTCAGGTGTTTCAAGAGCCACGTCGGCCTCGGCCTCCGGACGCACACCCTCCGGAATCCGGTAAGTGAACGCCGCGGTCTCGTCCGGATCCCCCTCAACGGCCTCTAGTGGCTCGATGGGCTCATCGGAGTCATTCCCTTCGCAGGACTCGGAACGCTCGCCCTCGAGGCCCTCAGAGGCCTTCTCGGCCCTTTCCGAGGTCTCTTCGCTCTCCTCGACCTCGGTGACCTCAGACGCCTCGGCCTCGGAAACCGTGTCGGGCTCGGGGGCGCCCGTGGACTCATCACCGGAGGAGGGGTCCAGGGCGCGATGGACGTACATCGCCGGTTCGGGCTCGGCATCGGACTCGGGGTCTTCAACGTCTTGTGGCGAGCGATCGTCGCGACGCTCACCCTCGTCATCCGAAAGGGCCACGGTGGCCCCCGCGGGTGTCTCCGCCTCATCGACGGGCTCATCATCGCGGGAGGTGTGTTCGGGGACGCGGTAAGCGAACGCGGGCTCCTGATCGACACCCTCGTCGAAGAGGTCCTCGGGGTCCGGGAGGCGCTCGTCTTCTTCGTGGGTCGCAGGCGTGGCCACTGCGACCGGCTCCGGCCAGTCGCCCACGGTGGGAGTCTGCCAACGGGGAACCTCGAACTCGGGATCCTCCTGGCCCTCTTCCTCCCGTGTCCGGGCGGTGGGCTCCTGGGCAGGGGTGTCCCGCACCGGCTCCCGTGCCGGTGCGGGTACGCGCCCGGGTTCTTCCGGTCGCCACGTATGGCCGGGTACCGCGGCGGGCGCCACGGGGACGGACGACTTCCCCAAACCGTCCGTCCGTGCCGTGTCCCTTTCGCCCGCGCCGAACCTGCCTTGGAGCAGAGCGCCCAGTAGGAGGAGGACGCTCAGCCCGCCGAGGCCCAGTGCGATGTACACGAGGGTGGTTTCGGCGAACACCAGGGCGGCCGCGATGACGGCGATGGCCGCCAGCACCGCCACGGTGGCGAGGATGCTAAGGATCACGGATCGACCAGGGCCTTTACACGTGTTGAGCCGGAGTCTTCAGTTGTTCGGAGCCGCATGCCGTTTCAGGGTCAGCGACGCTCGTGAGGGATCTCGCCCGGGTGGAAACCACCGTGCTGGGCGGGCTCGGGCTGACCGAACGGGTTGCCGCCGGGGCCGTGCTGCTGCAGCGCGGGGGCACCGCCGCTCTGGGGGCCCATCGTCTGGAAGCCGCCCGTGGTGTTCGGGTTGGGTTCGACGGGCTTGCCCTCCTCGTTGAGTTCGCGCAGCTGACGCTCGAAGTAGTCCTTGAGACGGCTGCGGTACTCACGCTCGAAGTCCTTGAGCACGTTGACCTTGTGCTCCAGTTCCTCGCGCTGCTGAACCAGGCTGCCCATGACCTGACGGTGGCGCTCCTGGGCATCACGGTCGAGGTTCTCGGAGCGGGCCCGGGCCTCACCGATGATCTGGTCGGCCTGACGGCGCGCCTTGCCGAGGATGTCCTCGGATTCGTGGCGGGCGCGACCGAGCGTTTCGTCGGCCTCACGACGGGCGTCGCTGATCGCCTGGTCGGCGGTCTGCTGAGCCAGGGCCAGGACTCGGGCGGCCGTGTCCATGTTCTCTTCGCCGCCCATGGCCAGGTTGGCACCGGTCATCGCCACCTGCCCCTGCGGGGCGGGCGCCTGGGGCTGCTGTTCGACGGGCGCCTGGGCCTGGGCGGGCTCCGGACGCATCTGCTCCATCGGCTGCTGGGCCTCGGCCTGTTCCTGAGGCTGCTGGAAGTCCTGCATGCCGGCGTTGGGGACCTTGCCCCGCAGGCATTCGGCGAGTTTGCCGCGCAGTTCTTCGTTCTCCTGGATCAGTCGATCGAGCTCGGACTCGACCTCGTCGAGAAAGGCGTCGACCTCTTCTTCGTCATACCCAGGTCGAAGCCGGGTAGTGCTGAACTGCTTGTTCCGCACATCGGCGGGTGTCAGCGGCATGTTCGTCTCCTTGGCGCGCTTGGAGTCTGTCCGTAGGGACGCTACCTGATCGTGACCTTACGGCAATCCAGATCATGACCAAGACCACATATCGGAATCTGAGGTAGCTTTTTCTTCCCCGCCATCCTCATCACAGGCTCATCGCCAGGCTTGCGAGGAAGCTCTGGAGGATGATGATGCCAAAGAAAAGGACCAACACACTCAGGTCGAGTGCGATACTTCCCAATCTCACCGGCTTGATGAACCTGCGCAGGAATCTCAGTGGCGGGTCGGTGATCGTGTAGACGATCTCGGCGAGCACGAGCACGAACCCGCTGGGCCGCCAATCCCTCGAGAAGGACTGCACCATCTCCAGCACGACCCTCGCTATCAGTACGAAGACGAACAACTGAAGAAGGGAGGACAGCACTGTCAGGAGGATACTCACGGTCGTTCCCCGACCCAATCTCTGGACAAATGTGATGGTCTAGCTCTGATTGAAGAACCCTCGCTCGGCGATCCGCGCCTTGTCTTCGGCGGTCACCTCGACGTTGGCCGGGGACAGCAAGAACACCTTGTTGGTCACGCGTTCGATACTGCCATGGAGACCGAAGATCAGGCCAGCCGCGAAGTCGACCAGACGCTTGGCGTCACTGTCGACCATCTCGGTCAGGTTCATGATCACCGGTGTACCTTCCCGGAAGTGCTCTCCGATCGTACGCGCCTCGTTGTACGTGCGCGGGTGGAGCGTGGTGATCCGAGCCAGGTCGGCGGTGGAGGCCGTCGTGGTGGCGACGCCGCGTCGCTCGCCCGTTCCCAGGTAGTCACCGGGGTCCGTCACGTCCTCGCCTCGTACTTCCTCGCCTCGTGCAGGTTCAACGTCGCGGTCACGCTGTTCCTCCACGCCTTCGTCGAATTCGTCGAACTCATCATATTCGTCCGCATAGCGGTGATCGTAACGGTCGTCCTCCACGAGGCCGAGGTAGACCGCCATCTTGCGCATCGCGCCGGCCATCTCACATCCTCCGTCGTCCCCGCGGCCTCGACCGCAGCCGACTCCTCCGTCTTCCTTCACCCGTCATGCCTCGTGGTCGCGAGGCGGGCGCCCTTTCGGGCGATCTCCACAGACAGGCCCCAAGGTCTATGTGGGGACATTACCCCACGATCATGTCTCGAGAGCCGAGCAACGCCGTGCCGAGCCGCAGGTGTGTCGCGCCTCGTGCGATCGCCGCTTCCAGGTCCCCACTCATCCCGGCGGAGATCACCGTTGCCCGAGGGTAGCGATCCCGAATCTCTGCCGCCACCTCGTAAAGACGGGCAAAAGCGGCGTCCGGATCACCACCCAAGGGCGCGACCGCCATCACACCGCCGAGTTCGAGCGCTTCGTGTTCGGCGATGCGGTCGGCGATCCCGGGTGCGTCGGCCGGGTCGGCCCCGCCACGCGGGCCCAGGACGCCCGCCCGAGAACCCTCATCGAGGTCGACCTGGACCAAGCAGGTCAGTCGGCGTCCGGCGGCCGCTGCACGGTCCCCGAGGGCCCGAGCGAGTTTGGCACGGTCCACCGAGTGCACGACGTCGGCGTAGGAGGCCACCGACTTGGCCTTGTTGGTCTGCAACTGGCCGACGAAATGCCAGGTCAAGTCCAGATCCGCGGTCTGGGCGGCCTTGGGTGCCGCCTCCTGGTCACGGTTCTCTCCCACGTCGGTGACCCCCAGGGAGGAGAGAATGCGCACGTCATCGGCGGGGTGTGTCTTGGTCACCGCGATCAGGGACACCTCGGCGGGGTCGCGGTCGGCCTTGGCACAGGCCGCCTCGATCCGAGCCCGTGCCGCTTGGAGGTTGGCACGGATCTGTTCGATACGCGCGGGATCGGTGTGAGACACGGCTGTTCCTTCTGTTCACTGCTGTAGCGGTCATGGTTCGACATGTCGCCGGCCGGTTCCGGCAATGGAGGTTTGAAAGCCGTTTCAAAGGTCCGGCACGCCGATGGATCTTCAGGTACGCCAGATGAAGGAGGCGAATCGGCCGGTGGGCGCGCCACGTCGGTGGGAGAACAGTTCTGGGCTCTCCAGGGTGCAGCGGCCATCGGCGGTGACGTCCCTCACCCCGGCGCCTCGTAGCTGGGCGGTGACGGCGGCGAGCATGTCCACCCCTGTGGTGCCCCACCTGGTGGTGGAGGCCGCCTCAGGGGTGCGTTCGGCGGTCTGAGCCTGGAGCTCGGGCGGTACCTCGTAACAGCTTCCACAGATGGTCGGCCCCAGGAAGACACGAATGTGGTCGGTACGGGCGCCCTGGTCGACCATGGCCCCGACCAGGGTGGCGGCGATGGCGCCCTCGGTGCCCAGTCGCCCCGAGTGGGCCGCGCCCAACACCCCGGCCACCGCGTCGGCGGCCAGGACCGGTAGGCAGTCCGCGGCCATCGAGGCCAGGACCAGGTCGGACCGCGTGGTGACCACCCCGTCACAGGTGCCCACTCCTCCCGGTTCGGTGGCCACGAGTACGTCGGTGCTGTGCACCTGGTTCATCCACACCACGTGATCGACGTCGAAACCCAGGTCCTCGGCGGCACGTGCGCGGTTGGCCAGGACCGCCGTCCGAGCATCCCCCACCCCCGGTCCGAGGTTGAGCGAGTCGAACGGCGGCCGACTCACTCCACCCTTGCGTTCGGTGACGGCGACACGGACACCGTGCCCCAGGTCGATGACGTTGCCCATCGCTGTGCCCACGGTCCTTCCCTCGGCCCAGGGACTCCCTGGAGGGACCGGCCCTGGATGTGGCGACGGCCCCGCCCCAAGGGTCGGGGCCGCTGACACGTCCGATGGTACCGGGGAGTCACTTGAGGAACTCCGGCACGTCCAGGTCGTCGGGGTCATCGAAGATGACCCGTCGGCGGGGCGTGGGTACCTCACCGCGCCGCTCGGAGGCTTCCGAGACCGCGTGGATGGGACCGGTGTGGCTTTCGGACTCCGACTCGCCCGGCCGGGGCTCCTCGTTGGAAGCGGATGGCGACTCGTAGGCGGTGGGCGCCGGTTCGGCCTGGACCTCACCGTAGGAGGGCTGGTAGCCGCTGCCCTGGTACTGCTCGGGCTCCGGTCGGGCCACCGTCTGCGGGGCTCGGGCCTGCTGGGGCTCGGGAGCCACCGGCTCCGGGCTCACCGGGCGCTGGGCCTCGGTCATGGTGGGCCGAGGCGTCTCCGGCTCCGCCGGAGCCGGGCCGGAGGAGGGCGTGATCCAAGGCATACCGGTGGCCGGCGCCCCGCTCGCGTCCGCTGTGGACGGAGCGGCCTTGGCGGGCTCCTCCTCACCGGACGTGATGCCTGGCGTGGGGACGACGGCCTCAGGAGGGTCCACCGGCTTGCGCTCCTGGGTCGCCGAGATCTTGATCTCCGGCTCATCGAAGCCCGCCGCTATGACGGTGACCCGCACCTCATCACCCAAGGCGTCGTCGATGACGGCACCGAAGATGATGTTGGCCTCTGGGGCCGCGGAGTTGGCGACCAACTGCGCGGCCTCGTTGATCTCGAAGAGTCCGAGGTCGGAACCACCCTGGATGGACAGTAGGACCCCGTGCGCCCCATCGATGCTGGCTTCCAGCAATGGGGAGGAGATCGCCAGTTCCGCCGCCGCCACGGCACGGTCGTCCCCTCTGGCGGAGCCGATCCCCATCAACGCCGATCCGGCCCCGGACATGACCGACTTGACGTCGGCGAAGTCGAGGTTGATCAGGCCCGGTGTGGTGATCAGGTCGGTGATGCCCTGGACACCGGAGAGCAGGACCTGGTCCGCCGCCTTGAAGGCGTCCAGGACGCTGACCTGGCGGTCGGAGATGGACAGGAGGCGATCATTGGGGATGACGATGAGGGTGTCGACCTCTTCCCGGAGCATCGCTATCCCCGATTCGGCCTGGGTCGCCCGCCGCTTGCCCTCGAAACCGAAGGGGCGGGTGACCACACCGATGGTGAGGGCTCCCAGGGAGCGGGCGATGTTGGCCACGACCGGCGCACCGCCGGTACCGGTACCACCGCCCTCGCCGGCCGTGACGAAGACCATGTCGGCCCCCTTGAGGACCTCTTCGATCTCCTCACGGTGGTCCTCGGCGGCCTTGCGACCGACATCGGGGTTGGCTCCGGCTCCCAGGCCGCGGGTGAGCTCTCGGCCGACGTCGAGCTTGACGTCCGCGTCGCTCATCAGCAGCGCTTGGGCGTCGGTATTGATCGCGATGAACTCGACGCCTTTGAGCCCCTCTTCGATCATTCGGTTGACGGCGTTGACACCGCCGCCGCCGATGCCGACGACTTTGATGACCGCGAGGTAGTTCTGCGGTGCTGCCACGACGAGGGGCCTTTCCGCTCGCATGAGCCGTTCCGTCTTCGCTCCCGTCGGCGGTGGGCCAACGGGTGCGCCGGCGGTCCGGCATCCGGTTCTACAGTGTGCGTTCGGGTCCACCCGCCGGTGTCTTGCGGACCACCGACGGGACCCCGGGTCACCGGTACCATTCCTCTCTTCACCAGAAGGCGCGGAGGAATGATTCCTGCGTATCCCGAAAAGCGTTTTTTACTACGTTGTTGACAGTGGTTGTGCTTCCCGACAGTAAGCGGACCGTCGAGCGCGGGCAACCGGTGATGACTTCAGCCTAACCGCGTATAACACGAGGAAGCCAAGTGCGCACTCGGCGCGTCGCGTCTGGAATGTCCTCCCGGTGCGCCGTTTCGCGCCGGCCGGACCCCGATTGTCCCGAAGACGGCATCCCTCCCGCCCCCGCCACTCCGAACCGTCCCTTGGTCCACACTTCACCGGACGATGGCCAGTTCAGGGGTCCCCACATCGTAGACACGTCCCTCTTGGGCGGGATGTTCACGCATCAGCACCCGTAGGACCTCGCTCTTGTCCTCGGTGCGCTCGGCGTCACCCCATTCCACCAGGGAACCGTCCTCGAGTTCGATCCTGATCTCGCCGGGATCCTTGGCGTCGATGAGCTGGACCCGCGCGAGCAGGGAACCCGGCGCCCGATCGACGATCCGGGCCGCGGCCCGGATCGCCTCGTTCCCCTCGATCTCCCCGGAGACCCGGACCAGCGGATGGCTGCCGGGGCGCTCGGAGGCGTCCTCGATGCGCACACCGTCACCATCGACCAATCGGTACTCCTCACCCACCGCGATCGCGAGCAGGGGTTGCCGTTCGACGACCTCCACCTTCAGGGTGGCGGGCCAGCCCCGGGTGAGGGAGGCCGTCTCCACCAGGTCGATCCGCTCCACCCGTTCACGGCCTCCCTCCAGGTCCACGCGGATCAGCGGGGTCCCGGTGGCCACCGACACCGCCTCCTCCACCTCCTCGGACGAGACCCGGTCGGTTCCGGTGACGGCGACGTCGCGGACGACGAGTAGGCGGGAGCCCAGGAGTAACCACGCCACGGCACAGACCAAGGAGACGACGAGTAGTACCACGAAGACGGCCTTCCAGGGGTCGGAGCCCTCACGTTGCGCCGTCGCGGCCTTCTTCCCACCCTGGTCAGCACCCACGTGTGCGCCTCTCTAGCCTTGTTCGCGGCCCGTTCCGTCGCCTTCGGCCGCTTCCGCCAGAGCCGCCACGATCCTCGGTCCGAGTTCGGTGACGTCACCCGCGCCCATGGTCAACACGATGTCACCGGGGTGGGCGAGCGCGGCGGCTCGACGCACCGCCTCTTCACGCCCGGATACGTACCACACCCGGCCGTGGGAGACCTTGGAGGTGATCAGTTCGCCGGTGACACCGGGTTCGGGGTCCTCGCGGGCCGCGTAGACCTCCATCACCACGACCTCGTCGGCCAGGCTCAGCGCGGCCGCGAACTCCTCGGCGAAGATCCGGGTCCGGCTGTACAGGTGAGGTTGGAACAACGCCACGACCCGGCCCAGGGGGATGTCCTCCTCCGAGTCCCGGGTGAAGGACTCCAATGCGGCGCGGGTGGCGCGCAGGTCGGCCTCGATCTCGGTGGGGTGGTGGGCGTAGCTGTCGTAGACACCCACACCGTTGCCCTCACCCTTGAGTTCGAAGCGACGGGCGGCCCCGGCGAAATCGGCGATACCCTCCACCGCCACGTCCAGGTCGTGACCGAGTTCGTCGGCCACGGCCACCGCCGCCGCGGCGTTGAGGACGTTGTGCCGGCCCGGGACGGCGACGGTACCGTCGATGGGCTCCCCCCCGGCCGTTCGGAGGGTGAACTCGGTGGTGAAACCACGGGCGCGCACCCGGGTGATCCGATAGTCGGCGTTCTCGTCCTCACCGTAGGTGAGCACCTTCTTGCCACGTTCGCGAGCCAGTTCGGCCACCCGGCGGGGGGCCNGATACCGACGATGAGGGTGCGCTCGACGCGGTCGACGAAGTTCGCGAAGTTGTCGTGGATCTCGTCGAGACCGCTGTAGTTGTCCAGATGATCGGCTTCGACGTTGGTGACCACGGCGATCTTGGGCGAGAGCATCAGGAAGGACCCATCGCTCTCGTCGGCCTCCACGGCGATGGCCTCACCGACACCGGCGTCGGCGCCCAGGCCCGTGGTGACCAGTTTTCCGCCGATCACGTAGCCCGGGTCGGCCCCCAGGTGCTGTAGGACCACGGCGATCATGGAGGTCGTGGTGGTCTTGCCATGGGTACCCGAGACCGCGATGCCCTCACGACCCAGCAATAGGGCGCCCAAGGCGGCGGCCCGGGGCAGGATACGAATACCGCGACGCCGCGCCTCGGCGAGCTCGGGGTTGTCCTCGCGGATGGCGGAGGAGACCACCAGGGTCTCGGCAGGGCCGAGATTGGCGGCGTCGTGCCCCACGTGGACGATGGCCCCCATCTGTTCGAGTTCGCGCAGAGTGTCGCTGTCCCGGGCGTCACTGCCCGAGACCTCCACCCCGGACTGCAGCAGCACTCGGGCGATACCGGACATGCCGGCCCCGCCCAGACCGATGAAGTGGGTACGTCCCAGTTTGTCGACGGGGACCGGTTCGGTCGGTCGAACCAGGCTCATCGTGCGTCCTTACCGTCGTCGTAGTAGGCCTCGTCGCCGTCGTCCTCGGGCACCGCCATCTCCGGGGTGGGTTTGTCACCACGGGCGATCGCCAGCACCTCTCGGGCCAACTCCATGTCCGCGTCGCGTCGGCCCATGCGAGCGGACGCCTCGGACATCGCCACGACCCGGTCGGTGTCGGTGAGCAGCGGAATGAGCTGTCGGACGATCCACTCGGACGACAAGTCGGCGTTCTTCACCATCATGCCGCCGCCCGCCTGGACGATGGGTTCGGCGTTGAGCGCCTGTTCACCGTTTCCGATGGCCAAGGGCACGAAAGCACCCGGCAGACCGACCGCGGTCAATTCGGCACAGGTCAACGCCCCCGAGCGGCACATGGCCACGTCCGCGGCCGCGTAGGCCATGTCCATGCGGTCCACATAGGGGACGGCCACGTAGGGAATGCCGTCCTGGGTGAGGTCTTGGGGTTCATCGGCGTTCTTGGGGCCCACCACGTGCAATACCTGCACACCGGCGTCACGGAAGGCGTCACGGGCGGCGAAGGCCGCCTCGTTGACACTCTGAGCTCCTTGGGAACCACCGAAGATCAGCAGGGTGGGCAGGTCCGGACGCAAGCCGAAGTAGGTGCGAGCCCGGTCACCCATGGCCAACCGGTCCAGCGAGGTGATCTGGCGACGCAGCGGGATGCCGATGAAGCGTCCGTTGCGGATCTGGGTGTGGGGATGGCCGGTGAAGACGTGCGGAGTGAGTCGTGCGCCGAGCCGGTTGGCCAGACCGGGCAGCGGGTTGGCCTCGTGCACGACGATGGGCATCTTGCGTCGGCGTGCCGCCAGGTAGCCCGGGGTCGCCACATAGCCACCGAACCCGACCAGAACATCGGCCTGGATCTTGTCGATCTGCTCGCCGGCGGCGCTGAGGGCACCCGCCAGCTTGCCCGGCACGGTGAGCAGTTGAGGGGTCAGCCTGCGCGGTAGGGGGACCGCGGGGATCAAGCCCAGTTCGTAGCCGCGCATGGGGACCAACCTGGTCTCCAGACCACGCTCGGTTCCCAGACAGAGGATCTCGGTGTCGGGGTCGATGCGCCGTAGCGCGTCCGCAAGAGAGAGTGCGGGCTCGATGTGCCCGGCCGTGCCGCCTCCGGCGAGGGCTACCCTCATCGTCGTCGATTCCTCCTTGGCCGGTCACCCGCCGGGACCGCGCCGCTCTTGTGCTTGGCCGTTGTCTTGGTGTCGCGCCGCCGTGCCTCACGAGGGGCGCGCGACACGGTGGTGCGTTCGGAGGCCGCCCCACCGCCCCGATTCTGGACGGATGCGACGAAGTTCTCCAGGCCAAGCCAGCTTAGAGCCCTTTCGACCCAACCGGGACCTCGAGCCGCCAGCGCCTTTTGGGCCTGGGGCTCACTGCGGGCGATCGCCAGCAGCACTCCGAGTGCGATCATCGTGGGGATGAGGGAGGATCCACCGTAGGAGACCAGGGGGAGGGGGATCCCGGTGACCGGGACCAGGCCGATGACCGCGGCGATGTTGATCATCGACTGCCCGAGGATCCAGGTGACGATGGCGAAGGCCGCCAAGCGCGAGAACGAATCCTTCACCCGGAAGGCCACCCGGAGCCCGGCGTAACCGAGCATGCCGAAAAGGCAGAGCACGAGCAGGGTGCCGATGAGCCCGAACTCCTCACCGACGATGGCGAAGATGAAGTCGGACTCGGCGAAGGGCAAAAACCCCCACTTCTCCCGGCTGGCGCCGATGCCGACCCCGAAGATGCCACCGGTCCCCAGGGCGTAGAGGCCGTGCAGGGATTGATAACCGGCGTCGCTCGGGTCCGAGCCCGGGTCCAAGAAGACGGTGATGCGGGTCATACGGTAGGGCTCGATCGCGATGACGATCGCCGCCAGGCCCAGGACGAGCCCGAACATGCCCACGAACAGCTTTCCGGGGGCGCCCACGACCCACAGCAGGCCGAGGAAGACCAACAGCAGCACCAGGCTGGTGGACAGGTCCGAACCGAGCAGGACCAGCAAGGTGAGCAGGCCGCAACCGGGCAGCAGCGGAATGAGCAGGTGCCGCCACTCGGTGAGCTCCTTGAGCTCTTCCTTGCGAGCCAGGATGTTGGCGCCCCACAGCGCGAAGGCGAGCTTGGCGGGTTCGGAGGGCTGGATGACCAGACCACCGATCTCCAACCAACGGATCGCACCGTTGACCTCGGTTCCCTGGAAGGTGGTGAGCAGCAGCAGCGCCACCGAAAGGATCATCGCCGGATAGCCGACCACGCGGAAGACCCCCAGGGGCAGCTGGGCGGCCAAGAGCATCAGTGGCAGGCCCACCATCGCCGAGACCAACTGACGTTGGAAGACCGAGAAGGCGGATCCGGTCTCGTTGATGGAGTCGACCATCGTCGAGGACAGGACCATCACCAATCCCAGGGCGATGAGCATCATCGCGGTACTGAGAAGCAGGTAGTAGGAGGTGAGGGGGCGGTCCAGGGATCCGGCCCACTCACGCCAGAGCGCACGCTCGCGCCCGCCGGAAGCCGTACGCCCCCGGGTCCGGGTCGCCCCGGGAACCACTGTCGTCGCCGCCATCCACATCCTCCGCACGCTCGGCGCCTCAATAGTGGCGTACCGACGGGTCGGAATCCGTGGACATTTCCCGCGTGTTGGCCATCTTCGATGACCAACACGAGTGTCCTGGCACACAACGGGACCACCCCAAGACCCTATGCGTCGAGCGAGTGACCCTGTGTCATGGAACCGGTGTGGTGCGCGTGTGTCAGGCCAGGCGTAGAACGGCTTCTGCGAACAGGCGGCCACGTTCGGGATAATCGGTGAACATGTCCATGGAGGCCGCGGCCGGGGCGAGCAGGACCGTGTCGCCCTCCTGAGCCAGCGTGGTGGCCTGGGCCACCACGGCGTCCATCACGGTGTGTCCGGGCGCGGTGTCCACTGCGGACCCTTCGACCTCGATCACCGGCACGTCCGGGGCATGCTTACCCAACGCCTCACGAATACGCGCCCGGTCGGCCCCGATCAGGACCGCACCGCGCAACCGGTCGACCGCCGAGGCGACCAACTCGTCCACGTCCGCCCCCTTGAGGAGACCGCCCGCCACCCACACCACACGGGCGTAGGAATTCAGGGAGGCGGCGGCGGCGTGCGGGTTGGTGGCCTTGGAATCGTCGACGTAGTCCACGCCCGCCACCCGCGCCACGTGCGCGATGCGGTGGGGTTCGGGGACGAACGCGTTCAGCCCGGCCCGGATCGAATCGGCGGACACGCCGACCGAACGGGCCAGTGCGGCGGCGGCCAGGGCGTTGGCGACGTTGTGCGGGGCGGCCGGGTGGACGTCACCCAGGGTGGCCAGTTCCTCGGCATTACCGTGCGGTTCCACGACGAAGGCCCGGTCCACCAACAGGTCCTCGACGATGCCCAGTTCCCCGGCACGCGGAGTGTCCAGACGCAGTCCCACCAACGGGGCGTGTGGGTCGCCGTCTTCCTCGGCCAATCGGACGGACCAGGCGTCGGCGGTGTTGACCACGCGCACGGTGCCTCGGGCGAACACTCTGCCCTTGGCGCGGGCGTAGGGGTCGAGTCCACCGTGCCAGTCCAGGTGGTCGGGAGCGATGTTGAGGACGGTGGCGGCGTACGGGCGCAGGCTGTTGGACCAATGCAACTGGAAGCTGGACAGCTCCACCGCGAGGACGTCGTGCACCCGTCCGTGCGCGTCGGGTAGTACGGCGTCCACGATGGGGGTGCCGACGTTGCCCACCGCGAGCGCGTCACGGCCGTCCGCGCGCAGCATCGCTTCGAGCATGCGCACGGTGGTGGTCTTGCCATTGGTGCCGGTGATGGCCAGCCACACCTGGTCGGCGGGCTTGAGCCGCCAGGCCAGTTCCACGTCGCCGATGACCTCGATGTCGGCTTCGGCGGCCTGGAGTAGGAGTGGGGAATCGGGGCGCCAGCCCGGTGAGGTGACGACCAGGTCGCATCCTTGCGGCAGAGGGGTCCGCCCTAGGACGACCTCGGCTCCGGCCTCGGTCAGTTCGGCGGCCACGGTCCGAGTGACGTCGTCGTCACGACCGTCGACGACGACCACCCGGGCCCCCCGGGCCAGGAGTGCCTTGGCGACGGGGGGCCCGGAGACACCCAGGCCCGCGACGCAGACCAGCGCGCCCGCGAAGGTGTTCTCGGCCTCGGCGGGCGTGACGGGTGAGGAGGTGGAAGGTTGGTGGTGCGGCATGCCTCTAGCTTGGCATCCATTCCAGGTAGAACAATCCGACCGCCCCGGCCACGAACAGACCCTGGATGATCCAGAACCGGATCACGATGGTCGGTTCCGCCCACCCCTTGAGCTCGAAGTGGTGCTGTAGTGGCGCCATGCGGAACACACGTTTGCCGGTGAGACGGAACGAGGTGATCTGGATCATCACCGACATGGTGATGATGACGAACAGGCCACCGATGACCAGCAACAGGAGCTGGGTGCGGGTGGTGATGGCCAGACCCACGATGAGACCGCCCAGGGCTAGCGAACCGGTGTCGCCCATGAAGATCTTGGCCGGGGGGGCGTTGAACCACAGGAAGGCGATGCAGGAACCGAGCACGGCGGAGGCCACCACCGCCAGGTCGAGGGGGTCACGGACCGTGTAGCAGCTGGAGGTGAGGGCCTCCACACAGGACTGACGCAGCTGCCAGTTACCGATGATGACGTAGGCGCACAGCGACAAGATGGTCGCGCCGGTGGCCAGGCCGTCCAGACCATCGGTGAGGTTCACCGCGTTGGAGAAGCCGACGATGAGGAAGAGCGCCCAGATGATGAACACACCGAGCATCAGGGGCGGCCCGAAGTCACGGAGGAAGGACAGCTGGGGGGCGGCGGGGGTGTAGCCATAACCGTTGGGGAACTGGGTGACACCGTAAGCGAAACCCACACCGACGACGGCCTGACCGACCATCTTGGCGCCGCTGCGAAGCCCCAGGCTACGACGCTTGTAGATCTTGATGAAGTCGTCGAGGAAGCCGACGCATCCCATACCGACGAACAGTGCCATCACCAACAGACCGGAGGCGGTGGGCCCGCTCGCGGAGGGCTGGATCGCCCACAGCAGCAGGTGTGAGCCGAAGTAGCCGATCACCGCGCCGAGGATGATGACGATTCCGCCCATCGTCGGCGTGCCCTGCTTGGTCTTGTGACCCTCGGGGCCGTCGTCACGAACCTCTTGACCGAATTTGAACCGGTACAGGAGCTTGATGAGAGGCGGCATCAGCAGCATGGAAACGATCAGGGAAAGCCCCGCCGCGATGGTGATGCCGATCACTGGTCATCACCCTTGGTGATGAGGTCGATAACCCTTTCGAGCGCAGCCACGCGCGATCCCTTCACAATGACGACGTCTCCTGTGCGCATCCGTTCGCGCACCGCTTCGGCTGCCGCCTCGGCGTCCGGCACCCGGATGCTCTCCCCGTTCCACCGGTCGGCGAAGCGTTCAGCGCCGACGGCGATGCCCTCGGCGGGCTCACCGACCACGACCAGGTGGGCCACGCCGATCTCGGCGGCGAACTCACCGACCTTCTCGTGTTCGGCGTCGCCGTCCTCACCGAGCTCGGCCATGTGGGCGAGCACGGCGATGGCACGACGGTCCCGGGCCAAAGAGCCCAGGGTGGTCAGCGCGGCCCGCATCGACTCGGGGTTGGCGTTGTAGGCGTCGTTGACGAGGGTGACACCGTCGTGTTCGGTGACCTCCATCCGCCAACGGCTGACCGGGGTGGCCGCGCCGAGGGCCGCGGCGATGTCTTCGATGTCCATGCCGAGCTCGTCGGCGACGGCCGCGGCCGCCAACGCGTTGCTCACCTGGTGGGCACCGACCAGTCCCAGCCGGACCGTGACCCTGCGGCCACGCAGGTGCAGCGTGAAGGCCGGGGCCCCATCGTCCTGCATGACGATGTCGGTGGCGCGCACCTGGGCGTCCTCCGCCGTGCCGTAGAGCACGACACGGGCGGCGGTACGGGAACTCATGGCGCGCACGAGCGGATCGTCGGCGTTGAGGACGGCCACACCACCTCGGCCGTGGTGCTCGGAGGCCTTCGGAAGGGCCTCGACGAGTTCGCCCTTGGCCTTGGCGATGGCCTCACGTCCGCCGAACTCTCCCATGTGGGCGCTGCCCACGTTGAGGACCACGCCGATTCGGGGCGGGGCCACACGGCACAGGTGGGCGATGTGCCCGATGCCGCGAGCGGCGACCTCCAAGACCAGGTGCTTGGTGCCGGTGTCGGCCCTGAGGACGGTCAATGGGTGGCCGATCTCGTTGTTGAACGAGCCGGCCGGGGCCACGGTGGGACCCATGCGCTCCACGACCTGGGCGATGAGGTCCTTGGTGGTGGTCTTGCCGGAGGAGCCGGTGACGCCGATGACCTCGGCCGTGGCGCCGGCGCGCGCAGGATCGCCGAGCTCACCGGCCACGTGCCGCGCCAGTCGGGCCAGCGCCGCCACGACCTCTTCGTCGCCTCCGTCCACCAACAGATGCGGGGCGTCGACCGGACGCGAGGCCAAGACGGCGGCCGCTCCGGAGTCCACCGCGGACCGGGCGAAGTCGTGTCCGTCGGCTCTCTCCCCGCTCAGGGCGACGAAGAGGGCGCCGGGCGCCACCTGCCGCGAGTCGATGACGACGGGGCCGTCGACGATGGCGTCGGGGCGCGCTGATCCGCCGATGGCGGTTTGGGTGATCTCAGCGATCCGATCGAGCGTGAGCGCGATCAAATCCACTCCTCAGGTCAGGCCCGGCCCACGGCGCCCCAAGGGCATCGGCCACCCGGCCTCGGGTTCGGGTCAGGGGATGGCACCGCGGAATACCGTGCGCACGGCACCGCTCCGGGCCACGACGTCCCGGCCCATGCCGGGACGTGGGCGCCAGGTAGGCGGCACTTCGGGCTGCGATTGCCGGACCTACCTTAGAACATGTTGGGGTGTTCGGAGTCCCTGTGGGGCCCTTGGACGCCAATATGCTCCACTTCGTGACCGCCCACGGACTTACGGAGAGTGATGCGGGCACGTCAAGGGCCCGAAGGTGGCCGGGGCGTGGCCTATGGCCTCGTCCCGGCACGTGTACGGCACCCGTGTCGGCGCGTCTGGGTGCCTCGTGTCCTCGGTCCGAGCACGCCGGCCTCGGCCATGACCGAGGACACACCACCGTCAGCCCTGTTCAGACGAGCGGTGGACGTCCTGCAGGGCGTTGCCGAGTCGTTCCCCCGTGCGGACGCGCGCCCTGTCCTCGATGGCGCCGCGCAGCACCTCGCGATCATCGAAGGGCAGAACCTCACCCTTGATGGATTGGCCGGTCTCGTGCCCCTTGCCCGCCACCACGATGACGTCACCGGGACCGGTACGGGCCACACCCAGACCGATGGCCTCGGCCCTGTCGAACTCCACGGTGACGCGGGCGCGCCGATCCTCGGGGACCTTGGCGACACCTTCGAGCATCGCTGTGGCGATGGCGACGGGATCCTCGGTGCGCGGATTGTCGTTGGTGATGATCAGATGATCGGCCAGACGGGCGGCGGCCTCGCCCATGAGTGGCCGTTTGGCTCGGTCACGGTCGCCACCACAGCCGATCACCATGGTGATCCGCCCCTCGGTGGTGGAGCGCAGCGCACTGAGCACGGCCTCGATGGCACCGGGCTTGTGGGAGTAGTCGACCAGGGCGGTGAAGTCCTGGTCCCGGCCGCCCTCGCGAGTCCGTACCTGTTCCATACGACCCGGGACACCGGGCGCGGCGGCCACGCCCGCGATGGCTGTCTCCAGCGGCAGGCCCGCCTCCAAGAGGCCGACGATGGCGGCCATGGCGTTGGAGACGTTGAAGGGGCCCGGCAGCGCCACGGAGGCCTTGGCCTCCATACCGCCGGGGCCCACGATACGGAAGCTGCTGCCGGTGGCTCCCAGGTGGACGTCCACGGCGTTCCAATCGGCGGCCATGGCGCTCTCGGGCGCCGCGTCCGAGAAACCCTCCACCGCGAAGGTGGTGACCGGGATGTCCTCACGTGCCTGGACCATGTCCACCAACGCGCGACCGAACCGGTCATCGACGTTGACCACCGCGATGTCGCAGTACTCGGGGGTGAACAGGCGTGCCTTGGTCTCGAAGTAGTCGCGCAGGTCCGCGTGGAAGTCCAGGTGGTCCTGGGAGAGGTTGGTGAAGATCGCCACGTCGTAGCGGGCACCACCGACCCGGCCCAAGGCCAAGGCGTGGCTGGAGACCTCCATGGCGGCGGCGGTGGTTCCGCGCTCGCGCATGAAGGCGAACAGACCGTGCAGGTCGGTGGCCTCGGGCGTGGTCAGGGAGGAGGCGACCCGTTCGTCGCCCACCCTCATCTCCACGGTGCCGATCAGGCCGGTGCTCATGCCGGCCTGGCGCATCCCGGACTCGATCAGGTAGCTGATCGTGGTCTTGCCGCTGGTCCCGGTCGTCCCGACCAAGAGCAGGTCCTTGGCGGGTTCGTCGTAGACCCAGGCGGCGACGGTACCGAGGACGGTGCGCGCGTCGGGGACCACCACCACGGGCAGCCCGGTGGCGGCGGCTTCCTCCGCACCGGCCGCGTCGGTCAGGATCGCTGCGGCCTCGGCGTCGGCCGCCTGCTGGGAGAACTCGGCTCCGTGGACACGGGTGCCGGGCAGGGCGGCGTACAGGTCGCCCTGGCGGACCCGCCGGGAGTCATGGGTGATGCCGCGCACATGGATCTCTCGTGGAGGCAGGTCCGCGGGCCGGTCCGGATCCAGGTCCGGACGTAGCAGGGTGGTGTCCGGACCGAGCATCGTCGCGAGGTCGGACAGTGGACGGAGTCTGGCGTGTTCAGGTCGCATTACCGGTGGCACGTGTGGAGATTAACGGCTGTGGGGGGTCGGTCGGTAATTTCCACGCTGCGCGGGGCCGCGTTCATCTGTCAAGGGAGGGAGTGGGCATGGGCACGGGTCGGTCCGCGAGGGGCCGGGACGAGGGAGGAACGTTGATGAGACGGCCATTGGTGGTGGACGGTGGGTTGGCGACCCGATTGGAGTCCTACGGATGTGACCTGAGTGGGGACCTGTGGTCGGCCCGGCTGTTGTCCGAAGCTCCGGAACTCATCGCGCGAGCGCACCGCGACTACTTCGAGGCCGGTGCGGACGTGGCGATCGCGGCCGGCTACCAGGCGAGCGTGGACGCGTTCATCGGGCGCGGGTACTCGCGGGCCGAGGCGTCGCGGCTGATCGCCCGCTCGGTGGAACTGGCGGTGGCCGAGCGGGACGCCTTCGGTTCGGGTCTGGTGGCGGCCGGAGTGGGGCCCTACGGTGCGGCCTTGGCGGACGGGTCGGAGTACAGCGGTGACTACGATCTCGACGAGGAGGGTCTGTACCGCTGGCATCGGGAGCGCTGGAAGGTACTGACGGAAACCGGCGCGGACCTGGTGGCCTGTGAGACCCTGCCCTCGGTGGCGGAGGCCCGGGCACTGGCCCGGTTGTTGGAGGAGACACCGGGCGTTCGGGCCTGGTTCTCCTTCTCCTGCGCCGATGACGCGCGCATCAGTGATGGCACGCCGCTGCGTGAGGTGGCGGCGGAACTGGCATCGGCCCACGAGGCGGGTCGGGTGGTCGCGGTGGGGGTGAACTGCGTGCCGCCGCGCGACGTTCCTCGTCTGGTGCGGCAGGTGGCGACGGTGGGGGTGCCCG
>NZ_ANBD01000071.1 GCF_000341005.1 Nocardiopsis alkaliphila YIM 80379
TGGGACGCACGCGCAAGGATGTGGACCGGCTCGGGGTCGGCCGAGGGCTTCGGGGAGGCGGCGGCCGGCTGGTGCGCTGACGGCGCGGTGGTGGTGGGCGGATGTTGCCGTACCGGGCCCGACCACATCCGGTCCGTCCGCAGCGCGCTGAACGCACGGTTCGGCTGAATCCGAGTGTGGTCGGGCCCGGCGAGCCGGTCACCTCCGGGCCGACCCGATCCCTCTCAGCTCCTGGCCCCCTCGTCCTCGGTCAGGCGGATGGCCGGGGCCTCCTCGTCCGTGGGTGGAACCTTGAAGGTCTTCAGGGCGAAGGACATGATGTCGTTGAACACCGGTCCGGCCGCCTCACCTCCGTAGTAGGTGTCCTGCGGGTTGTGCAGCACCACCTGGACCACGAGTTCGGGATCGTCCGCGGGGGCGAAGCCCGCGAAGGTCGCCGTGTAGCCGCCATCGTCGTAACTCCCGGTCTCCGGATCGATCCGGTTGGCGGTACCGGTCTTGCCCGCGACCCGGTAACCGTCGATACGGGCCTGGGGCGCGGTGCCCGCGTCGCTGGTGACCGCTTCCAGCATCAACCGCAACTGATCGGCGGTCTCCTCGCTGATGATTCGTTCACGCGTTGGCTCCTCGGCCGGTGTGAACTCGCCCTCCGGATCGACCGTTCCGGCGATCAGACTGGGTTCGACCCGTACTCCCCCGTTGGCGATGGTGGAGTAGACCGAGGCCATCTGTACGGCGTTGACGGACAACCCGTGGCCGATGGAGACCGAGGGCAGCTGGGTCCCCCACCAGTCATCGGGGTCGGTGAGCACCCCGGTCTCCTCGCCCGGCAGGGCCAGACCGGTGGGCTGTCCCAGCCCGAAGTCCGTCATGTACCGATGCAGGACCCCGCCCCCGACCTCGTCGGCGATCTTGATGGTGCCCACGTTGCTGGACTCGGCCATGATCCCGTTGACGGTGAGGCGTTGGGTGCCGTTGTTGGTGGAGTTACGGAAGGTCTGGTCGTAGTACTGGAGTGCGTAGGGCACGGTGTAGACCGTCTCCGGGGTGGTCTTGCCCTCCTCCAGTGCGGCGGCCACCGTGATGACCTTGTTGGTGCTGCCAGGCTCGAAGGTGGAGGCCACCGCCCCGTTGGACCACTCCTTTGGTCCGCTACCGGATATGTCGCTCTGGGAGTAGGTGGGGTAGTCGGCCATGGCCAGAATCCGCCCTTCCTTGTCGGAGACCACCACGCTGCCCGCCTGGGCCTCCAACTCCTCGACCCGATCGGCCAAGGCCTGTTGGGCGTACCACTGAAGGTCCCGGTCCAGGGTCAGACGTACGTCCCGACCGGCCTCGGGTTCGCGCACCAACCCTCCGGCCATCGGGATCTGGGTACCGTCCTGGCCCACCTCGACCTGCCGTTTACCGGCCTCACCGGCCAACGTCTCGTCCAGGTAGCCTTCCAGCCCCTCCAGTCCGTGGCCCTCCGCGCCCACGAACCCGATCAGGTCCGCGGCCCCGGTCTCCTCGGGATAGACGCGCTCGTAGTCGACCTCGGCGCCCACCCCGGACAGGCCCAGGTCGCGTACCTCCCGCCATTCCTCGGGGGTCACCTTCGTGGCCACCACCTGGTAGCGGCTGGGCGCGGCGTCGACCTTGCCGGCGACCTCCTCCTCTTCCAGGTCGAAGCGGGTGACCAACTCATCGATGAGGCGGTCACGCTCTGCGTCCTCGACCTCCTCGGGGTCCACGAAGACCTTGCGCGTCTCCACCGACAGGGCGAAGGGGTGGCCGTTGGCGTCGGTGATCTGTCCACGCAGGGTGGGAATGTCGATGGTCTGCATACGCAGGTTCGCCGCGGCCTCGGCGTAGGTGTCGGCGTCGATCCCCTGGATCTGGGTGAGGCGCCCGGCGAAGAGCAGCAGGATCACCACGATGATGGCCCCACCGATCTTGATCCGCTTGCGTGGATCACCCGCCCGGAAGGTGCGGCGTAGCAGCGGTGGGGGCGGGGGCGGTGCGCTCCCTCTACCCGGTGGACGTCTTCCACCGCGCCGTACCGGGCGCGCGTTGCTGCCCGAGCCGCCGCCCACGCGGGTACGGCCGCCCGGGGCGGGGCGCCGTGGTCGTCTCTGTGGCCCCTTGCCCGGCCGCGACCCGGAGCGGCTGGTCGCTCCGGGTCTGCGAGGGTCGCGCGGGCGTCGGTCCCGAGGGGTACTCACTCATCGCTCCCGGCGTCCCCGGTGATCTCACCGTTGTCCAAGTCCAAAAAGAGCGGGGCCTCTCCCGGTTCCATGCCCATCTCCTCGGCCTCGCGCGCGATGCGTTCGGAGGTCTCCAGGCGGGCGACGGACTCCTCCAGCCGCTGTTCCACGTAGGACAGCTCGCGGTTCTCCGATTGCAGACTGGTGATGGCGTACGCTTCCTGGGCCACGACGCTTCGCAACAACAGCAGGCTCACCAGGGCCCCGCCCAACAGGCAGAGGATGAGCAGCACGAAGGGGATCTTCGGGGCACGTCCCGGCCCGGAGGGACGCCGCGTACTCGTTCTGGCCGCGGGGCCCTTGGCGGATACGTGGCCCCGGGACACGGTAGGACGCCTGCCCGTCCCGGTGCGTTCGGCCACCCGCCCTTTGGCGGTACGGCGTGTGTCCGTCTTCGTGCCCATCTGCTCTCCCTACTACCGCGACGGTTCGCGTACGCGTTCGGCCGCCCGGAGGCGAGCGGACTGCGCACGCGGGTTACGTTCGTTCTCTTCTTCCGTGGGGAGTTCGGCTCCCCTGGTGAGGAGCTTCAGTTCCGGTCGACGATCCGGGAGGGAGACCGGAAGGTCGGCGGGAGTGGTGTCGGTGGCGAGCGCCGCGAAGGCCTTCTTGGTCATCCGGTCCTCCAAGGAGTGGTAGGACAGCACCGCGATGCGGCCACCCACCGCCAGTCGGGACAGGGCCGCGGGCAGGGTCTGGTCGAGGATGGACAGTTCGGCGTTGACCTCGATACGAAGCCCCTGGAAGGTGCGCTTGGCCGGGTGGCCACCGGTGCGCCGGGTCGCGGCCGGGATGGCCTCGCGAACCAGGTCGGCCAACTCCCGAGTGGAGGTGATGCGGCCCCGGGCCCGGCGGCGCTCGATGGCCCTGGCCACGCGGGGAGCGAACTTCTCCTCCCCGTAGGAGCGGAGCACCCGGATGAGTTCCCCCACGGGGTAGTCGTTGACGACCTCCTCGGCGGTGAGCCCTTGGGTGCGGTCCATGCGCATGTCCAAGGGCGCTTCCTGGGCGTAGGCGAAGCCTCGGTCGGTCTCGTCCAACTGTGGGGAAGAGACTCCGAGATCGAGCAGGACCGCATCGGCCCGGGTGTGTCCGGCTTCCTCCAGGGCGCGCGGGATCTCGGAGTAGAGGGCGTGTACGAAGTGGGTGCGGTCGGCGTGGGGCGCCAATCGTTTCGCGCTGCGCTCCAAGGCGGTGGTGTCACGATCCACCCCGACCAAGCGCATCCGTGGGCAGGCCTGGAGGAGGGCCTCGGAGTGGCCGCCCAAGCCGAGGGTGCCGTCCACGAATACCGCGCCGGGGCGGGTGAGCGCCGGAACGAGCAGTTCGACGATTCGGTCGAGCATCACCGGCACGTGTGCCGGGGACGCGGTGGCGTGGTCTTCGTGGTCCTGGTGTGGCGTGTCGTCCCCGTCGGGCCGATCATGCTGCCGGGTGTCCCCCATGCGGTGCTGTTCCTCCACGCTGTCGCGGTCTCCCCCTGAGTCCGTGAACACGCCTGGGGCGTGCCACGGTGTCCTTCGCGTGGTCCGACCGGGAGCTACCGGCGGGCCTCCGGACACGGCCGCTATTGTCCACCCTTTCGAGGGACGTGCGCTCACGACCTGGCACCGGGGAAGTCGCGCCAGCTCGAGTCGACCATCTCCGGAGACCACCACCGGCCCCGGCGTTGCATGGACTGTGTGCCGTCCACGGGGCGGCCGAGAGCCGCTCCGTTCACAGCACCCCGGGCAGCACCTCCTCTGAGAGCCGTGCGAACGCCTGCTCCTGTTCGGCCTCGTAGTCCGACCACGTACGAAAGTCCCAGATCTCCAGACGCGTGTTGGCGCCGATGACGACGCACTCGCGGTCCAGGCCCGCGTATTCACGCAGCTTCGATGGAATGGTGATCCGGCCCTGTTTGTCACAGGCCTGTTCCGACGCGCCGGCGAAGAGGACGCGGCTGTAATCACGAACCGCCTTGGCGGTCACCGGTGCCGAACGCAGGGATTCGGTGAGACGAGCGAACTCATCCGTGGGGAAGACGTAGAGACAACGCTCCTGCCCCTTCGTGATCACCACACCCCCCGCCAGCTCTTCGCGGTACTTCGCGGGGAGGAACAGCCGCCCCTTCTGATCGAGGCGGGGCGTGTGGGTACCGAGGAACATGCTCACCCCTCACCCCCTGAAGTGGAGAATTCGCCCTCTCCACATTCCCCCACCTTACTCCACTCTTCCCCACCGTCAACAGCTTCAATCGGTGCGCATCACCTGAATCGCCGATAAGTCCGCAGGTCACGGCCGCAGCACCGAGGGGGAGGTAGGAGGGCTTGCTGGTGTGGACAGGAGGGTGCCACGTCTTGACCACCACCACCTGGCCGGGCCGGGCCCGCCCGACCCGGTCTCCCCCGAGGGCGCGCGCACCACCCGGCGACCCGACATGCCCGGTTTTCCATATCCGTCCCGCTTCCCCAAGACACCGCGTTACCAATGATCAGAAGCGTGTTTCGGAAGCATGAGGCACATAGGTCTTTGAAACCCCCGTTCGACGACTGATTCCGGCACTTTGGTTTGCAATCGGCCTGATTGGGCCTAGCCTCGGATCGATAACACCGGGGCGTACGGAGCGGGAGGAGTCTCGTGTCACTCGGCACACAGCACGACGGTCACGGGGGTGACGTCCGAGAGGACACGGACACCGTCGCCGCCGTCGCCGACCGCGTCCGCGGCGCGATCGAGACGGTCATCGAAGGAAAACCCGACGTGCTGCGCATCGCGTTGACCGTCCTGCTCGCCGAGGGCCACCTGCTCATCGAAGACGTTCCGGGCGTGGGAAAGACCATGCTCGCCAAGGCCTTGGGGCGGGCCGTGGACTGCTCCGTGCAGCGCGTGCAGTTCACCCCCGACCTGTTGCCCAGCGACATCACCGGGGTCAGCGTCTACCACCAGGACCGCAACGAGTTCGAGTTCAATCCCGGTCCGGTGTTCGCCAACATCGTGCTCGGCGACGAGATCAACCGCGCCTCCCCCAAGACCCAGTCCGCGCTGTTGGAGTGCATGGCCGAGCGCCAGGTCAGCGTGGACGGCCGGACCCGAGCCCTGGAGCGACCGTTCATGGTCGTGGCCACCCAGAACCCCGGGGACATGGAGGGCACCTACGCCCTGCCCGAAGCCCAACGGGACCGCTTCATGGCCCGTGTCTCGGTCGGTTACCCCTCACCCCAGGCCGAACTCGACATGATCGACTCGCACGGTTCCCGCTCTCCCTTGGAGAACCTGGCCTCCGTCACCAACGCCGCCGAGATCCGGGACCTGATCGAACGCGTTCAACGCGTCCACGTCGCCCCGGGCATGCGCCGTTACGTCGTCGACCTGGTCAACGCCACCCGGACCGCCCCCGAACTCAAGCTGGGCGCCTCCCCGCGCGCCACCTTGCACCTGGTGCGTGCGGCCCGTGCACACGCCGCCTTGGAAGGGCGCCACTACGTGGTCCCCGATGACGTACAGACCCTGGCCGTGCCCATCTTGGCCCACCGACTCCTGCCCGGCCCCGAAGCACAGATGGAACGCCTCACCGCCGAGCAGATCGTGGCCAAACTGGTGGCCAGACTCCCGGTACCCGCACCCCGCTGACCTCGGACCCTGGCCGACCCGTCCCGGTGACATCCGAACCACCTCCGCCCCGACTCCGAGAGACGGACCATGCGCCCGCAACGAACCCTCACCGCCCGTGGCGGCCTGATGATGTTCTTCGGCCTGGTCGCACTCGTGTGCGGATTCGCCATCGGCCAACGAGAGATCGTCGGTGCCGGCCTACTCCTGCTCCTGGTCCCGGCGATCGCCGCGCTGACGATCCTCGGCGCGGCCGACCGCGTCTCCCACAGCCGGGACCTGCGTCCCCAACGGATCCCCGCAGGCACCGACACCCAGGTGCTGATACGGATCACCAACACCTCCCCCACCTGGCCCGTGGGGTGGATACGTTTGGAGGACACCCTCCCGGTCCGGCTGGGTCACGAGCCTCGATACACCATGGGCTACCTGGGACCGGGTTCCGCCCACGACATCGTCTACCTGGTGCGCCCGGCCGTACGCGGCCGTTACCCGGTGGGGCCTTTACGGGTCAGTGTGCTGGACTCCCTGGGATGTGTGCGGGTGACCCGAACCCTGGGGACGCCCACTCCTTTGCTCGTGACCCCGCGATTGGTGCCCCTTCCCGAACTCGGCCGGGCCGACGGGTCCCAGGGAGAGGACGCCCCGCGCCGTTCGGTGACCGGAACCGGCGAATCAGACCCCATCCCCCGCGCCTACCGGCACGGCGACGACCTGCGCCGGGTGCACTGGCGCTCCACCGCCAAACACGGTGAATTGATGGTGCGACGGGACGAACAGTACCGACGTGAATACGGCAGCCTGCTGCTGGACACCCGCGTCGGCGCTCACTCGGGCGAGGGCCCGCACAGTTCTCTGGAGACGGCCGTGAGCGTGGCGGCCTCGGTGGCCTTGCACCTGTTGGAACACGGACACGAACTGCGTTTCCACACCGAACGAGGCCGCCTGGCCAACGACACACCCTCGGGCGTGCTGGATGGTCTGGCCGTGATGGAGCCCTCCGAGGCTCCCGGACTCATGGCCGGTATCAACGGGCTGGAGGGGGCGCACGGTACCTCTAGCGACCTGGTCGTGGCGGTCCTTGGCGCTTTGACCCCACAGGACGCCGCCGCGCTGGCCCGGGTGGGCGGATCCGTTCCCCGCGTGGCGGTGCTGTGTTCCCATGCCGCCTGGCCCGACGCCCAGGCCTCGCACCGCGTGGGCGACCTGCTGAGCGCCAACGGCTGGCGGGTCCTGCCCGTGACCGATCCCACCGAACTCCCCGCGTTGTGGCACCGGGCCCTCACCCCCGCAGGGGACCACGCCACCTCCGCGGGCATCCGAGCCCCCTGGGAGAGCCCGCGTTGAGAGCACTGATGCCCCTGGCCACCCTGGTCACGATGTGGTCGGCGCTACCTCTGTTGGGCGGTCTGATCCGTGGGGACCAATGGTGGGTTCCGGCCGCCGTACTCATGACGGTGGCGGCACTGGCCTCGGCGCTGTACCGGTGGTGGCTACGCGACTCCTTGGCGGTGCCCTTTCTCCAGTCGTTCGCGGTACTGCTGCTGTACACCCCGCTGTTCGCTCCACAGACCGCCGTGGTGGGGATCTTCCCCACCCTGGACACCCTCGACCACACCCTGGCCCTGTTCGAGCAGGGCGTGCACACCATCGACACCAACGCACCACCGGTCTCGCCCACACCGGGGCTCGGCATGATCATCGCACTGGTGTTCGTGGTGTTCCTCATGACCGCGGACTTCCTGGCCGTGACGGCCCGCTGCCCGGGCATGGTGGGCGGGCTCCTGCTGGCGCTGATGCTGGTCCCCCTGGTCGTGGACGAAGCAGGGTTGGGCTGGGGTCGGGCCGCGATCTGCGCTTTCGGCTTCCTGGCGCTGTTGGCCGTGGACATGTGGGTCCGTGGTCGCGAGTGGGGGGTCCCGATCCCCTCGGGGCACGGCCCCGAATCCCGCGCCGGGGCCGTCTTCGGCCGAGTGGGAATCGCCGCCGCCTCCTCGGTCCTGGCGATCACCCTGGCCCTGCTATTGCCCTTGTCCATGCCCTCGCTGAGTTCGGACGCGGTCTTCACCAAGGCGGAGAACACTCAGTTCGGCTCGAACGGCTCGGTGACCACCACACACCCGATGGTGTCCCTGCGTCGAGACCTGACCTCCGCCTCGGACCGGACCGTGCTGACCTACCGCACGGACGAGGAGAACCCCGAATACCTGCGTACCTTCGTCTTGGACGAATTCGATGGCGAGGACTGGACGATGACCCCGGTGCACGCCGGCCGCGACAACAACGCCGACGAGGCCTTGCCCCTGCCTGCCGGCCGGGAGGGGGAACCACCCGAGGAGGAGATCGTCACCACCAGGGTCTCCATGGACTCGGACACCGTCCCCATGGACTTCCTTCCCCTGCCCTACCCGGCCCGTTCGGTGGAGATCGCCGGAGACTGGTACGTCGACGAGAGCACCCTGATGGTGTTCACCACCGAAGCGCCCCCGAGCGGCTACAACTTCGTGGTGCGGTCGGCACGGAACCGACCCAGCGCGCAGACCCTCGCCTTGGCGGGGTCCCCCCGGTCCTTGACCGATGACCAACTCCACCTACCCCGTGAACTGGACGCACGGGTCCAAGAGCTCACCGACTCGCTGGTCGAGGGGACCGAAACCGACTACGAGCGGGCCCTGGCCCTGCAGAACTTCTTCACCGACGGTGACTTCACCTACGACCTGAACCCCCCGCCGGTACCCGAGAACGCCGACCCCCTGACACACTTCCTGTTCGAGGACCGGATCGGCTACTGCCAGCAGTACGCGAGCGCGATGGCGGTCATGGCTCGACAAGCCGGGATCCCGGCCCGGGTGGCGGTGGGATACACCTCGGGTCGCCCCAGCGGTGACGACCGGTGGACGGTGTCGGTACGGGACGCGCACGCCTGGCCCGAACTGTACTTCGAGGGCTCCGGCTGGATGCGGTTCGAGCCCACCCCCGCCGACCCGAACAGTGGCCAGGGCAGCGCCTCGCCACCGGACTACGGCTCGGGTTCGACCGAACCACCGGATGATGAGGGCTCCGAGCCGGAGCCCTCGCCGACCTCCGAGGCCGGTGATTCGCCTCGGGAACCCTCCCCCGACCCGGAGGACGACGAGTCCGCGCCGGAGGAGGGCCCCGCCGCCGCGGGGACGGACGAGATCTCGTCGAGCGACGGAGCATCGCCGGTGTGGGCGCCGATCGTCGGAATCGGGATCGCCGTATCGGCACTGATGGCCACGCCCGCACTGGGTCGAATGTTCCTTCGTTGGTCACGAAGGTCGACGATGGCCGCGGGTGGGGCCACCGCCGCGCACGCCGCCTGGCGGGAGCTGCACGACACCTGTCTGGACCTAGGGATGTCCTGGGACTTGGCCGAGAGTCCGCGTGCCACCGCCAAGCGGCTGGCCTCGCTGAGTGTGGCCGATGGAGGCGAGCCGACGGAGGTCGCCCGGGGCGCGCTGTGGCGATTGGCCTTGGCCGAGGAGAACGCCCGCTACGCACCCGAACCGCAGGGCGGTCAAGAGCTGGGGGGCGATCTGGACGCGGCCCAAAGGGCCCTGCTGGCGGCGGCCTCCCCCGGGCGGCGATCGCGTGCGCTGCTATTGCCACCTTCCCTGGCCCCGTGGCGGCGCTCCAGGACCGAGTCGAAGCCGCTGCCCACCGTTTTCTGAAGGCCCTACGCTCGCCTCGGGCGGTCCTTCGAGGAGGGCCGCCCAATCCCAGAACGGAGGGCCCGATGCGCCCTCCTCCACACGACGACGGTGGGGCCCGGCAGCGACCATGAATGGTCGCTGCCGGGCCCCACCGTCACACACGCTCGTGTTCCAAGAGCGGCGCGACCGACGTCGAAGGGGCCGCGCCCGCCTTGCTCGACTACTGCTCGTCGCCCTCTTGGCGGCGACGCCAACGCTCCTCGAAGCGGTTCATCATTCCGGGCTTCCGGTCGCCCTTGCGCCGCTTGGGCGTGGGTTCCTCGACGGCCATCTCGGCGCCGCCACCCGTCGACTTGCGCCAGGCGTTGGCGCCCATCAGGAAGGAGGACAGCATCAAGACGAAACCAAGAACACTGATGGTCACCGGAAGCACCATCGAGGCGTCCGGATCGCTCAACAGCAATCCCATGAGCAACAGCACGATACCGGCGACGAAACCGACACCGGCTCTGATGATCCAGCGCTTGTAATGCACGGAGGGGTTCGTCTGCCGAACGGTGTTGGCGAACTTCGGGTCCTCGGCATACAGCGCCCGCTCGATCTGGTCGAGCATGCGCTGCTCGTGTTCAGAGAGCGGCACGGCGCCTCCCTACGGCAGTCCCCGGGTGGGGTGACGGGTACTGGTGAACAATCTCTTGATCAGTGGTATGCCCAGAATACGGGGCGCTAGCGCCTGGTGGAAAGAAAAGCTGCGTGCGTACCTGGCCCACCACAGCCACGATACCCCCGCCCTGTAGAGGAATCACCGGCTCCCATGCCTCTCTTCTTACCCTGGCTTCCGGTCCTACCTTGAGTAACGCTCGAAGGCTCCCAGAAGTTGCCGTATCATACGTCGTTTTCGTCACGCTTGGCCAATACGGCCGACTGTATCGCGCCTGGGCCGAAACGTGCCGTTACACGGTCCATAACCCGTTCGACATCCCTCCAACCCGGTTCCTCCTCCCCCAACGCCAACTGACGATGAGCCCGTTCCGCCGGCACGACCCCCTCCACACGCACCCCCACCAGGCGCAACGGGGCCCCTTTCAGCCCTGATGCGGCGTGAAGTTCACGCGCCACGGCACTGATCCGGCGGGCCACGTCGGTGGTCTCGGACAAGGTGCGAGAACGGGAGATCGTGGAGAAGTCGGACCGACGTAGTTTCACGTTCACCGTGCGCCCTACCTGGCCCGAGGCACGGAGTCTGCGCGCCACCTTTTCGGATAGACGCAGCAGTTCACGGTCGATCAGTTCCGGGTCGTCCACGTCGGTGGGGAAGGTCTCTTCCGCTCCGATGCTCTTGTCCGGGGTATCCGAGACCACGGGGCTGGGATCATGTCCACGCGCGAGCTCGGACAGGCGGGTACCGGCCTTGTTCCCCAACTCCATGCGTAGCAGTTCGGTGTCCAAGCGGGCCAAGGCGCCGATCGTGCGCACCCCCAACCGGGACAAGAGCCGCTCGGTCTTGTCCCCCACCCCGGGCAAGGCCCCCACCGGAAGCGGGTCCAAGAAACCGCGGACCGCGTCGGTGGGCACCACCAACAACCCATCGGGCTTGCAGTGGGTGGAGCCGAGCTTGGCCACGAAGCGGGTGGCGGCCACGCCCACCGAGCAGGTGAGGCGTTGTTCTCGACGCACCCGTTCCCTGATCATCGCAGCGATACGGGCGGGGCCTCCCAGGCTCCTACGGGCCCCGGAGACGTCCAAGAACGCCTCGTCCAGGGACAGGGGTTGGACCAGGGGCGTGACCGATCGCAGGATGTCCATGACCGCCTCGGAGACCCGCCGATAGGCATCGCCGTCGGGCGGATAGACCAGGGCCTGCGGGCAAAGACGCATCGCCTGGGCCATCGGCATGGCCGAATGTACCCCGTGACGACGGGCGATGTAGTCGGCGGAGGAGACGACACCGCGTGGACCCGTACCGCCCACGATCACCGGTCGACCGCGCGCCTCGGGGTGGCGTAGCCGTTCGACGCCGGCGAAGAACGCGTCCATGTCCAAGTGGAGGATGTCGCAGTCGAAGTCCGGGCCCGTGCCGTCGAGGGGGAAGTCGGCGTCGAGCGCGGCGATGCCCTCACGCGTCACCACACCCCGCAGAACGGCCCCGCGTTCCAGCTGACGTCGGCTCATACCGTCAGATTATGCCGTTTCCCACACCGGTCGTCCCCGGCCCGTGCCCACGGGGAGCGGCCACTTCAGCCACGATGGGCGATCAGGTGCAGCTGGGTGGCGATACCGGTGAGCTCGGGGTGCTCGGCGGCCGCCTTCTCCAACTCCACCAAGTGCTGGCCGACCTGGGCATCCCCCTCCCAGGCGTGCCCGGGCAGGACGTCGGCGAACACCCGAACCCCACGGATACTCGTCTCGGTCAGGCCTGCCCGGCCGATGAGCTCCAAGAGTTGGTGTCGCGTGAAACGCCGCGGCATCGGGTCGGCCTCGCCCCATCGGCCGTCGGGGTCCGACAACAGATGGTGGGCGTCGGTGATGTGCCCGGCCAGGGCGCGGTGCAGGGCCCCGGCGACCGCGTTGGTCGCCAACAGGCTGACCGCGCCCCCGGGCCGGACGATTCCGACGACGTCGGCCAGTGCCGCGACGGGTTCGTCGACGTACTCGAGAACGTTGTGCATCAGCACCAGGTCTGCGCCACCCTCGGGGAACAGGGAAGGCAGGTCCCGGGTCTCACCCTGGAGCCCGCGCACCGTGACACCGCTCTCCGCCGCGCGGCGCTCCAAGGCGGCCAAGGAGTCCGGGCTGGGTTCGACCACGGTCACCCTGTGGCCGAGTTCGGCGAGTGGGACGGCCACGCCCCCGGTGCCACCACCCGCGTCCACGATCTCCAGGGGGCCGTCCTCGGAGAGGCCGGCCAGCAACTGCGAGAGCGCGTCCCACACCACCGCGGTCCGCGCGGCGTTGGCCGCTCGTGCCGGGCCGGTCACACCGCTCGCCCCGAAACCACCCGTGGCGGTCGCGGACGTGCCGCTCCTGTCAGTCACCTGTTCCCTCAATCAGCTAATGGGCCCTCGCCCGGCCCCGGTGGACCTCAGAGCGAGAGCGTCGACTTGTTCTCCATCAGCCTAGACAGAAGTCCGCTGATGAAGCCCGGCGACTCGTCGGTGGACAGTTCCTTGGCCACGCCGACGGCCTCGGCGATCGCCACACCGTCGGGGATGTCCTCGGCCCACAGCAGCTCGTGGGCGCCCATCCGGAGGATGTTGCGGTCCACGACCGGCATGCGTTCCAGGGTCCAGCCGATGGCGTACTCGTCCAAGAGTTCGTCGATACGTGCGCGCCTCTCGTCCACGGCGCGGGCGAGGCGCTCGGTGAACTCGTTGATCGGCGGTTCGGGTTGGGCCCGGCGGCGCTCGATGACGTCCTCGACGGTGATGCCACGAACCTCGGCCTCGTACAGGACCTCGATCGCGCGGCGACGGGCCTTGCGCCGTGCACCGCTCATCAGTTGACACGCCCGAGGTAGTCACCGGTACGGGTATCGACCTTGACACGCTCGCCGGTGGTGATGAACAGCGGCACCTGAATGGTGGCGCCGGTCTGCACGGTGGCGGGTTTGGTGCCACCGGTGGAGCGGTCGCCCTGCACGCCCGGGTCGGTCTGGGTGATCTCCAGTTCGACGGCGGCGGGCATCTCGATGTAGAGCGGGTCACCCTCGTGGGTGGCCACGGTGACCGTGGTGTTCTCCAACAAGAAGCCCTTCGCGTCACCGACGACGGTCTCTGAGACCGGGATCTGGTCGAAGGTCTGGGTGTCCATGAAGATGAAGGACTCGCCGTCGTGGTACAGGTACTCCATGTCGCTGCGGTCCACGTTGGCGAACTCGACCTTGGTACCCGCGTTGAAGGTCTTGTCGACGATCTTGCCCGTGACGACGTTCTTCAGCTTGGTGCGGACGAACGCGCCGCCCTTGCCCGGCTTGACGTGCTGGAACTCCAGGACGTTCCACAGAACGCCACCGTCGAGTCGAAGGGTGGAGCCGTTCTTGATGTCGTTCGTCGTAGCCACTTCGGTCGTCTCTCCAAGGGGTCTGACACGTCGGAGACCGGCACTGGTCGGTCCGGTCGGTGGTTCGGGTGTGGACTCCACGCTCCGTCGAGGCTCTGCGGCCACGGAACACATGCGCGTCCTCGGTACGCGGGCACTCCCCGCCCTCACGCAGTCTAGTGGCTTCGCGGAACCCCGGAACCGTCTGAGACCGCACGGTAGGCCTCGCCCAGCAGCTCGGGGGACGGGCCGGCGAGGATGGTCGGGCTGGCGAGGTCGTCCAGGACCACGAAACGCAGGGTGTTTCCGCGGGCCTTCTTGTCCACGCTCATGGTGGCGCGCAGCGCCTCCCAGGAATCCGCGGTGTAGGAGGTCGGCAGGCCCACCGAGGCGAGCACGTCCCGGTGGCGTCGGACCAGATCGGCGTCGATCCGCCCGTCCAGACGAGCCAGTTCGGCGGCGAAGACCATACCGACCGAGACCGCGTAGCCGTGCCGGAACGTGTAGTTCTCGGCGCGTTCGATGGCGTGACCGAGGGTGTGCCCGTAGTTGAGGATCTCCCGGCGACCGCTCTCTCGTAGATCACCGGAGACCACGTCGGCCTTGAAGCGAATGGCCCGCTCGATCAGTTCCCGGGTGTGTCCACCCTTGGGGGTGGTCGCGCCCTCGGGGTCGTCCTCGATCAGGTCACAGATGACGGGATCATCGACGAACCCTGCCTTGATGATCTCCGCGAGCCCACCGATGTAGTCGGCCTGGGGCAGACTCTCCAAGGTGGAAAGGTCGCACAGGACCCCGACCGGTGGGTGGAAGGCGCCCACGAGGTTCTTGCCTTCGGGGGTGTTGATGCCGGTCTTGCCGCCCACGGCGGCGTCGACCATGCCGAGCAACGTGGTGGGCACCAGCACCGAACGCACCCCGCGCAGCCAGGTCGCGGCGACGAAGCCCGCCAGGTCGGTGGCGGCGCCACCACCCACGCCCACCACCGCGTCGCTTCGGGTGAAGTTGAACGAGCCCAGCCGCGACCACAGCTCGGTGGCGACCGCGGCGGTCTTGGCCGCCTCCCCGTCCGGTACCGGCATGGGACGGACGGTGTACCCACCGTTGCCCAGGGCGTCGATGACGCTTCGGGCGATGTCGCCGAGTCCCTCCGGGTGGATGACCGCGACCTGGGCGGCCCCCTCCACCAGCGCGGGAAGCTCGCCGAGCAACCCTTCCCCGACCAACACCTCGTAGTGTCCGGTGGGGTCCCCCACACCGATCCGGGTCACGGTCACTTCCGGGTCTTCCCTTCGGGCAGTGAGGAGACGATGGTGTCCACGATCTCCTCGGGGTGGTGGTCCGTGGTCGGCACCGTCACCGAGGCCAGGCCCTCGTAGATGGGCAGGCGCTCGTTCAACAGCTTGCGCAGCCGCGTGCGGGGGTTGCCGGACAGCAGGGGGCGGGCCACGTCCATGCCCACCCGTTTGGCGGCCTCGCCGAAGTCGACCTGCAGGTAGACCACGTGGTGTTCGCCGAGGTCTTCACGGGTGTCCTCGTCCAGGATCGCGCCGCCACCGACCGCGATGACGCCCTCCCAGGACCGCAGACCCTCCGCGACGACCTCGCGCTCCAGGGTCCGGAAGTGCTTCTCCCCGTCCTCGATGAAGATGTCGCTGATGGGTTTGCCCGCGCGCTTTTCGATCTCGGTGTCGGTGCACAACAGGTCCGCGCCCAGACGCCGGGCCAACGCCTCACCGACGGTGGACTTGCCCGAACCGGGCGAACCGATGAGCACCGCGATCGCTCTTGCCACGCTCTGCCTACCTATGGGGGTCGCGCTTCCCGCACGCGCGGGAAGGAAAATCGCTGCCGTTCGCCTTCTTGTCTAGCAGAATCCCCACCCGGACGCGCACGTGGAGCCACGACGGGCTCCGCTCCGGTGGCCGGGCGAGGGGGTGGTGCGAGGAGGCCTCGACGGGAAGGGCCCGCCCCCCAGGAACCGTTTCGGGGAGGCGGGCCGTCGATCTCTAGCGGATCGCCAACGAGTCCAGGTAGTTCTGGAGGTTGCGGGCGGTCTCGGGGACCGAGTCACCACCGAACTTCTCGATGGCGGCCTCGGCGATGACCAGGGCCACCATCGCTTCGGCGACCACGCCCGCGGCCGGGACCGCGGTGACGTCGCTGCGCTGGTGGTTGGCCCGGGTGGGCTCGCCGGTCTCGACGTCGATGGTGTCCAGCGCGCGGGGCACGGTGGCGATGGGCTTCATCGCTGCGCGCACCCGTAGCGGGTCACCTGTGCTCATGCCCCCCTCGACGCCTCCGGCGCGATTGGTGCGACGACGCACTCCGTCCGGGCCGGGCTCGATCTCGTCGTGTGCCCGCGAACCACGACGGGCCGCGGTACGGAAGCCGTCACCGACCTCCACGCCCTTGATGGCCTGGATGCCCATGAGGGCACCGGCCAGACGCGAGTCCAGACGACGGTCCCAGTGCACGTGGCTGCCCAGCCCGGGCGGCAGGTCGTAGGCGAGCACCTCGACCACGCCGCCCAGGGTGTCACCGGACTTCTTGGTGTCGTCGACCTCTTCGACCATGCGTGCGCTGGTGGCCTCGTCGAAGCAGCGCAGTGGGTCGGCGTCGATGGCCGCCAGGTCCTCTGGGCGTGGTTCGGGTGCGTCGTCCGGGACGGAGACCGGCCCCATGGACACCACGTGGCTGAGGATCTCCACCCCTAGGGCCTGTCGGCAGAACTGTCGGGCGACCTCACCGATGGCCACTCGCGCCGCGGTCTCGCGGGCGCTGGCGCGCTCCAGGATGGGACGGGATTCGGTGTGCCCGTACTTTTGCATACCCACGAGGTCGGCGTGACCGGGACGGGGGCGGGTGAGCGGCGCGTTGCGCGCCACGCCCTCCAGTTCCTCGGCGGGAACCGGGTCCGGTGACATCACCTTCTCCCACTTGGGCCACTCGGTGTTGCCGACCTCGATGGCGACCGGCCCCCCTTGGGTACGGCCGTGTCGGATGCCTCCGATAACGGAGACCTGGTCTTTTTCGAACTTCATCCGGGCGCCTCGACCGTACCCGGCGCGGCGGCGGAGCAGCGCGGCGGCGATGTCGTCAGAGGTGACGGACACACCGGCCGGGAGGCCCTCCAAAATCGCGACGAGTGCCGGTCCGTGGGACTCCCCCGCGGTCAGCCAACGCAACATGTGCACGATCTTCCCACGGATCGAGGGCCGAGGTGTCACTCGGGATCGATGTTCGGGCGCCCTCAGGCCGGGTTCGTTCCGACACCGCGCGAGCCGGGTCGATCCGCGAACACCCGCCAGGGCTGCGCGGCGGACGTCCGTGGAGGGCGGGACCGATGAGGTGGCGGGTGAGAGGAGCACAGGGCCCGAAGGAGCACGCTCAAGGGAGGAGGGGGCGGCCGGCCAGGAGCGTGGCGAGGGTGGCGGCGACCATGAACGGGCCGAGCGGGAGGGGGTCGGAGCGGGTGACCCTGCGCAGCAGCAGGAGGAGCAGGCCCACCACGGAGAAGGCGGCGAAGGCCCAGAACGCTCCGGCCAAGGCGCCGACCGGGCCGGCCGCCCACCCCGTGTACAGGCCGGTCAGCCCGGAGAACTTGACGTCACCGAAACCGAGCCCACGTGGGTGGACGCGCCACAGGATCCAGTACAGGACCGTGATGAGCACCATGCCGACCAAGGCCCGGGCTCCGCGGTTCAGGTCCGGGCCGCTGGGTGGTAGGAGCACCGCGGCGGTCAGCAGGAGTCCGGCGACGGGGTAGGCGGGGGCGACCACGGCGTCCGGCAGCCGCATGACGCGCAGGTCGATGGCGGAGAGCAGGGTGCCCAGGGCCACGAACCACAACACGGCCAACGATCCGAACAGGGCCCACTGCTGTAGGTGGAAGGGCAGGACCGCACCGACCAAGGCGAAGAGCAGCATGGTGACGATGGTCACCGGGACGTACGGGGCCACTCCGTGGGCGCACTCGGGACAACGGCCATCTCGGTGGAAGCCACGGACGGCCACGGCGGGTAGGCCCCGAACGAAGCGGAGTTCGGTGTGGCAATGCGGGCAGCGGGGGGGTGGCGGCCGATCGTCTTCGAGCGTGCCCTCCCCTGCCACCGGTTCCGGCATGGCACCGTCCTGGTTTGGCGGGCCCTCGGATCTGGTAGGCGCCATGGGAACCGCTTCGGTGTGCGGGTGGGCCGGACCGAAGAGGTGGACCAGGCGTCCGGTGGCGCGCCCGAGGGCCAGGCCGAGCACCCCTAGGAGGAGAGCCGCCGGGATCGACCACAGTGCCGCGGAGAGTGTGAGCGCCAAGGGGGTGGACATGTTCGGAAACTACCCCTTGGCGCGGCCCGACGACAGTGCTTCGGCCGCCCTGTGGACGACTCCGGTGAGGACGGCGCGGAGCCGCCCCCGCTCATTCCTCCTTCTCGCCGCGAGGAGCGCGCACCACGGCGCTGAGCTCGATGCCACCGGGCAGGATGTGCCGGAGTTCGGTGGAAAGGCGTTCGGCCACGCGACGCAGCGACTCGTCGTCACGTTCGTCCAACTCGAGACGGATACCGATGTCACCGTGCTCGGAGGGGTGGATGCGAACGCGTTCGATCCCGAACTCCGTGTGGGTGATCCGGTAGATCAGGGCCAGCACCTGCGGGTCGTCCTTGGGCTCCGGGACGCTTCCTTGCTCGGCGAGCATGCTGAGGAAGCGACCCTGGATGGTGTACGAGACCGGGCCGGACACGTCCAGGACCAGTGCGTCGGCGTTCTCCTCCACGGTGGCCCGGCAAGCGTCCTGGGTGGTGAAGGGGACCGGGCGGGCGTCGGGACGCCAGCGTCGTACCGCGTCCACCGAGGTGAAGGCGAGCACACCCCGACGACCGTCCTTGCCGGTCATGATGGGTATGGCGACCTCACTGTTCTTGTCCTTGGTCAGACCACCCACGCCTTCCTCTGTCTCGGTGGCCACGGCCACGACCGGAATGAGCACTCGGGAGTCACTGAGTGCGGCCAACACCTGACGGTCACCGACCTCGCCCGCCGCGTGGTCGCGCAGCCGCTCCTCGACTGCCGGATCGGCGCCGCCGTCGTCGTCACGGAAGTTCTGGGCTCCGATGATGGATGGTCTGCTCACGATTCCCGACTCTACCCGGGGTGCGTGTCCACCATGGGAACACCTCTCGAACGGGACCATGTGACCTCTCCCCCGCTCCCGTACCGGGTCGGCCCCTCGAACACCCGCCGCCCCCTCTCCGGTTTCACGGGTGCGAAGGGTGGATACCCATGGTTTCGCCGAGAAGGCCCGAAGGGGTCGCACCGGCCCGGCTCATCGCCGCCCCTCCTCGGGCGTGGGCCCACCGCCCAAGGCGCCGACGATCTCGCGCAGGTGCGCGACCTGCCGTGGATCGAGACGGTCGAAGAGCAGGGAGCGCACCCGCTCGGCGTGGCCGGGGGCGGCCTTCTCCAGTGCGGCGGTCCCCGAGTCGGTGAGGACCGCCCAGAGTCCACGACGGTCGTCCTGGCAACTCTCCCTACGTACGTGACCGGCGCGCTCCAAACGAGCGACCTGGTGGGACAGTCGGCTCTTGGAGACGATGACGGATTCGGCGAGCCCGCGCATACGCATACGCCGCCCCGGTGCCTCCGACAAGTGGGCCAGGATGCCGTACTCGATGAGCGAGAGCCCCTCACGTTCACGCAGGTCGCGTTCGAGTTCGTCGTAGATCGAGGAGTTCATCCGCAAGAACCCGCGCCAGAGCTCCTGTTCGCCGGAGGCGAGCCACGCCTTGTCCATGGCCGAAATTCTAGCGGGAGGGCTTGCGTTCCGAAGATAGCTCCCATAAGCTACTTCCCAGGAAGATATTTCCAAAGTACTTTGTTCTTGGTTAGAGAATCAGCCCCGCAACGCCGGGGCACCACGACACGAGGAGAGACAGCATGGCCACTCAGGAACTCAAGCCCGGCACCTGGAAGATCGACACCGCGCACAGCATCGTCGGCTTCTCCGTCCGCCACATGATGGTGAGCAAGGTCCGCGGTCGCTTCGAGAAGTTCGACGCCACCCTGACCGTGCCCGAGGACCCCACCCGGTCCTCCGTCGAGGCCACCATCGACGCGGGCTCGATCAACACCGACAACACCGACCGCGACGCCCACATCCGCTCCGCCGACTTCTTCGGCGTCGAGGAGAACCCGGACTTCCGCTTCCGGTCCACCGGAATCGAGACCAAGGGCGAGGACTTCGTCCTCAAGGGTGAGCTCACCATCAAGAACAACACCCACCCGATCGAGTTGGACCTGGAGTTCAACGGCTCCACCCTCGACCCCTACGGCCTGGACCGCGCGGGTTTCTCCGCCACCACCACCATCAGTCGCAAGAAGTTCGGTGTGGACATCGAGATGCCGATGGACGGCGGCGGCGTGGTCGTCGGCGACAAGATCACCATCGAGCTCGACGCCGAATTCACTCGCCAGGCCTGAAGAACCGCCGCTGGGAAGAGCCCTGGGGGCACGGGTCACCCCAGGGAGACGGCGTCCGAGAGTGGCCGATCGGGGGAACGGCCACCACTCGAGACTTGACGACACTTCGTCGTCAAAATCGCGGGGCCTCGGATATCGTCGATGGGGGAGGGCGCCACGGCCCTCCCCCATTTCTCGTGTGCCCACCACCAGGAGCCCTCACCGTGTCGTCCAGCCCTTTCTCCCCCGAGGTCGTCGCCGCCGTCACCGGCCACATGAACGGCGACCACCCCGAGGACACCCTGATCATCTGTCGTGCCTTGGGCGGCGAGCCCGAGGCCACCTCGGCCCGGATGACCGGCCTGGACGCCGAGGGCGGCGACTACGTGGTGACCGTGGCCGGAGCCGAACGCCCGGTACGCGTCCCCTGGGCCGAACCGCTCACCGAGCGCGCCCAGATCCGCAAGGAGGTCGTGCGCATGTACCGCGAATCCTGCGTCGAACTCGGTATCACCCCTCGCGGAGAACACTGAGTCGACCCGCGGCTTCGGCCCACACGAGGTTTCGCACCGAAACCCGCACGTGATCGGAACCCGAGCGGCTTCGAGGGAGTCCAAGGCGGTACACGGGGAAGGGGACGCGCGCACCCCGCGGCGAGGGGTGTTCGTACCACCCCGTTCCGGCACGCGCACGGCCTAGGCTGATGGGGTCCGCCCCTCCCCCGAACGTCCGTACCGCAACGCCGATCGAAGGGTGGCTCAGGCCTCGATGGTCACGCCCGACCCCGGTGACGAGAGCGCACCGACTCAACGGATCGACCCCGTCCCACCCACCACCCGAATCGACCCGACGGTGGGACCCACACGCTGGGTGACGCGTGTGTTCCGCCCGGGAGCGAACCGACCACCGGAATCCGACCCCGGCGAGGACCGCACCCGGATCCTGCCATCCGGGGATACCGACCGCACCAGCGTTCTCTCCCCACAGGCCACTCGTGTCCGACGCCCCTCCGGTCGGCCTCAAGACTCCGCCCGTCCCGGTGGCCCGGTGCGCACCCCCTGGTGGCGAGTGCTCTTCGGTCCCTTGCTGGACTGGATGGCCCGTCTGGTCTCCCGTGTGGTCATCGGCCCCGCCGGCGACCTCGACTACGCCGTGCCCGCCGAGCTACGCCGCCGCTACCAGGTCCTGGACCGATTGGGCGCGGGCGGCGAAGCCATCGTCTACCTGGTCGAACCCATCGACTCCCCCGGCCACAGGCTCGCGTTGAAGGTGTACCGTCCCGGCCACGACATCAACCGCGAACTCCTGGACCGGCTGCGCGCCCGCGGTACCGCCTCCCCGTACACCCCCGCCATCCAGGGCTACGGCACCGCCACCAGTTCCTGGGGCGAGGAACTGGCCTGGGAGGCACAGGAGTACTTCTCCCACGGCACCCTGCGCGAGGTCATCGATGAGGCACCCTTGGAGGACGAACGGGCCCGAGCGGTGGTCCGTGCCGTCGCCGATTGCCTCCACCATTGGCAGAGCGAACTCCAGCACAACCACACCGACGTCAAACCGGAGAACCTACTGGTCCGCTCCCTGGACCCGCCGGTGGTGGCGCTCACCGACTTCGGCGGTGCCGTACGCGCCACCATGAGCCGTGTCTACGGCGGACAGGCCATCACCGAGGACTACGCCGCCCCCGAGGTCATCGAAGGCCGCCGTGAAGCACCCGCCGCCTGGTGGTCCCTGGGGGTGATGGTGCACGAACTGGTCACCGGCCGCCGCCCCGAACGCGGAGGGAACTGGCTGACCGCCCGCAACACCGAGGTGGACATCTCCGCGATCACCGACGAACGTTGGCGGCTGGCGGCCCGTGGCCTGCTCACCCCCGCCCCGTCGGCCCGATGGGGTCACGAGGAGGTCGCCGCCTGGTTGGCCGGGGAACGGCCACGGATCCGAACCGCCCGACGGTTGCGCCCGATCGACTTCGCCGGGGCCTCCCACGAGGATCCCCCGAGTCTGGCCTTCGACCTGCTGGACCGTTCCGACACCGGTGCCCTGTGGCTGCGCACCCACTGGTCCGAGCTGCGCACCTGGCTGGATCGCGAGGTCAACGACTACACCTTCGACCGGTCCTACCTCACCGGGTTGGACGAGCGGCCCGACCTGGCCCACGTGGCCATCAGCGCGCTGGCCGCCCGCTACGTGCCCGGCATGCCGCCTCGCTTCCGAGGCCACCAGATCAGCGCTGACGGACTGCTGTCCCTGGCCACCGGTGACGCCAGCCGGCACTCGGTGATACGCGAGGCCGTCCAGACGGGCGTGGTCGGGCTCGGCTCCCAGCACTGGTGTCCCCACCCCTCCTGTCGATCGGGAGGCTCGGGGCGCTGTGCCCTCCTGGAACGCGTCCAACACGAGGTACCGCTGTTGATGCGACGGGTCCAGGAGGACCTCGACCACCTGGTGGGTTCTGGACCCGACGCACCGCGCCGACCCGCCGCCCACGAGATCGACACCACGTGGGCGCGCGCCGTCGAACTGGTCCTGGCCGATGAGGTCGGTTCCCGACACCGTTCACTACTGCGCCGCCAGTCCTGGCATCCCCGGCAACGCAGCTTCGCGCCCAACGCCCCCTGGTGGTCGGAACAACGCCGTGTCGCACTACGCGACGGAGGGGACGGCCTGGCCTCGCGTGGCGCGCTCCTCACCGCTCTGGTCCTGTTGCCCGAAGCCGATCGGATCGGTCGAACGATCTCCGAACGTGAACGTGCCGACGGCCGGGCCCGCCGCCAAGACCGCTGGGCCTCCCTGGCCGGTGCGGCCCGCGCGAAGTGGGACAACACCAAGGAGAAGGCCGGCTCGGCCCGACAGCGACGGGCCCAAGCCGCCGGCCGAGCGGACGACCCGGCGCGACCCGAGGACCCGAGCCGTGCCCATCAAGCCGACACCGCCAAGGAACGCCGACGGCGGGAGAGGGCCGAACGCCGGGTGGAGCGGACCATGGGGCAGATTCAACGGGCCATGCGTGCCGGCCGCTGCCGCCGCTTCGCCTACCCCGCGGCCCTACTCGGACTACTCGACGGGCTCGGTCGGGCGCTGCGCCCGGAGGAGGGATTCTTCCCTCGGAACACGTGGGTGATGGACACCTACACCGGCCTTTTGGATTTCAGCGCCAACCCGGTGAGCGAAGCCGCCGCGGCCCTGCTCGGGCTTCTACCCGGCGACGTGGGCACCGCCTGGTGGTTTCCCGTCCTGCTGTCGGTGACGCTGCTCTACCTGGGGCGGACCGCGGCCGGGCAGAAGGTGAAGGCACGTCGCCGACTCGCCGCCTTCCGACTGGCGGTGGGCGGATCGGCGCTGATGCTCGTGGTACTGATGTCCACCGGCCTGCTCGCCCTCGGCTCTGGAATCCTCATCCCGCTGGACGGACTCCTCGGTTGAGCCGGGCCACGCGCTAGGATCACCGGGGTTCGACGGGGATCGGCCCCATGAAGGAAGGCGGACAGGTGGGCGAGGTGTTCGAGCTGCGCTGCGGTGACTACCGGGCGCGCGTGGACGGGATCGGTGCGGGTCTACAGGCACTGACCTGGCGAGATCGGGACCTGGTGTGGCCCTACACCCGTGGGGAGGGACCGCTCGCCTTCCAAGGGCAACTGTTGGCTCCTTGGCCCAACCGGGTGTCCGGGGGCCGGTACTCCTTCCAAGGCACCGAGTACCACCTGGAGATCGACGACCCGAAGACCGGTTCGGCCATCCACGGCCTGGTCCACGCCCTGGACTGGTCGCCCGTCGAAGTGGACGCGGAAGCGGTGAGGCTGCGGCTGACCTTCCCCGGCACCCCCGGCTACCCGTTCCCGTTGGAACTCACCGCGAGCCACCGGCTCTCCGATGAAGGACTGACGGTCACCGTGGAGGCGCGCAACGTCGGAGACGGGGAGGCCCCCTTCGGGGTGGGCTTCCACCCCTACCTCACTCTGGGGCGCCCCATATCGGAGCTATCCGAGCGCGGCGAACTCACCGTCTCCTCCGATGCCGGCAGCAGCCAGCCCTGCGACGAGCGACTCATCCCCCAGGGCGCCCCGGTACCGGTGGCCGACGGAGAGTTCGATCTGCGCCCACCCGGCCGTGACCTGGGTACCACCGTGTTGGACACCGCCTTCACCGACCTGTCCCGGGACGAGCGGGGACGGGCGTGGGTGCGGCTGAGCGGCCCCGAACATGGAGTGGCCCTGTGGGCCGGGCCCGGGTTCGACTGGCTCCAACTGTTCAGCGCCGACACCCTGGGCGGGGACGCGCACCGCGCCCACCTGGCCGCCGAACCCATGACCTGCCCGCCCGACGCCCTCAACAGCGGTACCGACCTGCTGGTCCTGGCCCCGGGCCAGAGTGTGGAACGTACTTTCGGCATCCTCGCAGAACCTCTGGCGGGGTGACCGGACCCGCGCGTTCGCACGCGCACTCGAAGACGTCCAGTCGGTTCAGGGCCGGTCGAGCATCTCGCTGAGGCGGGCCAGGTCCTCCGTGGTATCGATGTCGTCAGGGCTGGCGACGTCGTCACAGGAAATCGAGGTCACCAGGTGGGAGTAGGCCCGCAGGAAGGGCCGTGCACCCACATCACGTTCGGCCATGGAATAGACCGTGGACCAGTGTTCACGGCCGAGCATCACGGGGTTGCGGGGGTTGCCGTGGTAGGTGGCCACGGCCGCCCGCGCTCCATGCTCATAGGCCTCCACCAGACGGCGGACGGCTTCGGGTGTGACCAAGGGCTGGTCGGCCAGAGCCACGAGAACGGCGTCGACACTGTCGGGCAGCGCGTCGATCCCCGCACGCACGGACGAACCCATGCCACTGGTCCAGTCGGGGTTGTGCACCGTCAAAACCCCGTCGACGATCGTGTCGGCCGCTCCCAGCACCACCATGACGGGAGTACACCCTCCCTTGCTCAGGGTGCGCACCCCTCGGTCGACCAGACGTTCCCCTCCCACTTCGACGAGCGCCTTGGGACGGCCGAGTCTGCTTCCCGCACCGGCCGCCAACAGCAGACCCGCCACCAGGCCCGCACGCTCGGCTCCCCTGCCCTCCGCTTCCCCTGTAACCATGACGCGATGATGCCACGGGCCGGCACCCCGGGTGGCCGGCCTTGCCCAGACCGATATCGATTTTCAAGGCCGCGACCCAGAAGAACCCTCACGATCAGGGCTTTTTCCGTCCCTGACGATTCGGTTCACTCCTGGGCATGACCGAATCCGGCCGGAACCAGGGGCGCGAAGGACACATCGCGATGGATGCGACCACTGGTCTCACGCAACGCTCGGCCGCTGCCACCCCACCGGGTCTGCACCAGTTCCGCGGCGATCGACACCGCGGTCTCCTCCGGAGTGCGCGCACCCAGGTCCAACCCGATCGGCGAATGCAGCCGCTTCAGTGCCTCCCGCGAAACCCCGGCCTCCCGCAGGCGTTCCAACCGGTCCTGGTGGGTACGCCGGGAACCCATCGCGCCGATGTACCCGGCCTCGGTGGCGAGTGCCCGTTTGAGCACCGGTACGTCGAACTTGGGATCATGGGTCAGCACACAGATCGCGGTGCGCCGATCGATCTGGTCGGCGATCTCGTCCAGGAAGACGTGCGGCCACTTGACCACCACCTCCTCCGCGGTGGGGAACCGCTTGGCGGTGGCGAAGACCGGACGTGCGTCGCACACCGTCACCCGGTAACCCAGGTAGGTACCCAGGTCCGCCACGGCCGCGGCGAAGTCGATCGCGCCGAACACCAACATGCGCGGGGCCGGAGCGAACGACTGCACGAACACCTCCAACTCGTCACCGCGCCGCTGGCCGTCCACGCCATAGTGCAGCAGCCCCGTGCTTCCTTGGGCGAGCATGCCGCGCACGTCGTCGTCCAGGGCGGCGGCCAGGCGCTCCCCACCCGTACCCAGATCACCCTCGGCGCTCTCGGGCCAGACCACACGACGCCGCCCCATCCTGTCCGCGTCCGAGGGGTCGGACACGATGGTGGCCACCGCCACCGGCTGGTGCTCGTCGATGGCGCCCAGCACCGCGCCCAACTGTGGGAAGGTCTCCCGCGAGATCCGCTCCACGAACATGTGCAGGGTGCCGCCACAGGTCAGACCCACGCTGAAGGCGTCGTCATCGCTGACTCCGTAGGTACGCCGCGCCGGAACCCCGGTCCGGATGACCTCCAGGGCCTCCTCGTAGACCGCGCCCTCCACGCAGCCACCGGACACGCTCCCGGTCACCTCACCGGAGTCCTCCACCAGCATGGCCGCTCCGGCGTCCCGAGGCGCGCTCTTGTAAGTGTCGATGACCGTGGCCAAAGCGAACGTCTCACCCGAGGTGTACAGCTCGGACACGGTCGCTCGGATATCACGCACGTGGCACCTCTTCTCAGAATCCCTTGTGGCGGGCCTCTCCCGACACCCACAGGGCTCGGTACCAACCTATGTGCCCCACACAACACGCAAGAGCCCCCGTCCCGCCAGGAAACGAGGGCTCGATTCGGTTGCGTCCACGAACACGCCAGGTCACGGTCGGTCGAGAAAGGTCACTCGGGCCGTTCCGGCTCGGAGCCCTCGCCCCGGCTCAGCATGGCCCGGAACTCCTCCAGGGAGCGTTGGGCCGACTCCCCGTCGGTGCTCTGGATCCCCATCACCGGCAGCGCGGTCCCGTCGGACAGGTCCAGGCACGGCCAGGGTTCCCCCACCGGCATGCGGATGTCCAACACCTCCGGCCAGGCCAGGTAATGGGTCCGGATGCCGTTGATGACGATCACGTTCTTCTCGGTGGCGATCAGCCTCGGTCGACCCAGCATGTGCAGCCCACCGGCGACGGCCAATCCCAGTCCCACGATCAGCAACCGGTCCAACAGGCGCCAATCGGCGGGCATGATCACCGCCATCACCACCATGGTCACCACGATCAGCAACCCCAGACCGTAGGCGACCCACCGCACCACCCGAGGTCGCCAGGTCCTCGGCAACTCCGGTCGTTTCGACGCCTCGTCCACAGCCTGTTCCTTCGTCCGCACCAACTGCTCCATCCGTGTTCACACGGTCCTCAAGCCACCCGGTTCGCGGCGCGCACCGTGCAGGAGGATGTACGTCAGCGGCGCAGCCCACGCAGGACCACCGCCGTGTCCAAGGCGGCCAGCGCGGCCTCGGCGCCCTTGTTCTCCACGCTCCCAGGCAGGCCGGCGCGGTCACGCGCCTGTTCAAGGGTGTCACACGTGAGCACACCGTTGCCCACGGGGGTGGATTCACGCAACGCCACCTCGGTCAGCCCGTGGGTGACCGATCGGCACACGTAGTCGAAATGCGGCGTGCCCCCACGGATGACGGCCCCCAACGCGATCACCGCGTCGTACCGTCGGGCCAACTCCTGGGCCACCACCGGGATCTCCACCGCCCCGGCCACCTTGACCACCACCGGGGTGAGGACCCCCGATGCCTTGACCACCTCCAACGCGTTGGCGAGCATCGGCTCCACGATCGGGGCGTTCCACCGGGTGGCGACGAGGCCCACCGAGAGCCCTCCGGCATCGACGCTCTCCTGCTCCGGGCGTCCCGTACCGCTCATGTCCGGCCTTTCCAAGAAATCGACGAGATGTGCGCTGTGGGCGGCGGAGTGAGCCGCGGCTCCTCGCTAACGAAGGGCATCGTCCAGGTCGTGGCCCATACGGTCCCGCTTGGTCAGCAGATAGGAGAGGTTGTCCTCGGTGACGAACGTGGGCATGGCCACACGCTCGTTCACTCGCACCCCGTGCTGTTCCAAGGCCTCGGCCTTGACCGGGTTGTTGGTCAACAACCGCACCGAGGACACCCCCAGGTCCGTGAGGATCTGCGCGCCCGCACCGAATTCGCGTGCGTCGGCGGGCAGGCCCAACTTCAGGTTGGCGTCGACGGTGTCCTCGCCCCGGTCTTGGAGACTGTAGGCGCTCAACTTGTGCAGCAGGCCGATCCCTCGGCCCTCGTGCCCACCCAGGTAGACCACCACGCCCCGGCCGGCCTTGGCGATGTCGGCCATGGCGGCGTCCAGCTGGGCTCCGCAGTCGCACCGGTGCGAACCGAACGCGTCACCGGTCAGACACTCCGAGTGCAGACGGGCCAAGACGTCGGTGCCGTCGGTCAGGTCGCCGTACACCAGGGCGACGTGCTCCGCGCCGTCCGTGGTCCCCCTGTACCCGACCGCCCGCCACTCACCGTGCCGGTTGGGCATACGGGTCTGGACCATACGGCTGACCAGCGGCGGCGTGGCCTGTTGGGCGGTCAGGGTCTGGCCCAAGGCGAGGCGATGGGCCGCCAGCTGCTCCACCGAGACGAGTCTGAGGCCGTGTTCGTCGGCGAACCGGCGCAACTGTGGCAGACGGGCCATGGTGCCGTCGTCGTTGACCACCTCGGCCAAGACCCCGGCGGGACGCAGACCCGCCAGCCGGGCGAAGTCCACCGAGGCCTCGGTGTGCCCACGCCTGGCCAGTACGCCTCCCGGCCGAGCCCGCAACGGCAGGATGTGACCGGGGCGCACGAAGTCGGTTGGGGCGCTCTCGGCCGCGGCCAGCAACCGGATGGTGCGGCTCCGGTCCGCAGCGGAGATCCCGGTGCTCACACCTTCCCGGGCGTCGACGGTGACCGTGTAGGCGGTACGCAGGCTCTCCTCGTTGCGCGCGGTCATCAGTGGCAGGTCGAGACGGTCCAGGTCCTCGCCCTCCATGGGCACGCACACCACTCCGGAGGTGTAGCGGATCATGAACGCCAACAGAGCGGGGGTGGCCAGTTCCGCGGCGAAGATGATGTCGCCCTCGTTCTCACGGTCCTCGTCGTCCACCACCACGATGGCCCGACCAGCGGCGAAATCGGCGATGGCGTCCTCGATCGGGTCGAGGACCACGGCCTGCTCGGTGTCGGCGGCCGGAGTGGTTTCGGTGACGGTCATTCCCGCTCCCTGAAGATACGTCGGTGGTGAGGTGGTGTCCTAGACGTGGGCTCGGACCGGAGCCTCGTTCCGGGACCGGGCGACGGCGGTGATGCGCTCCACGTACTTGGCGATGACGTCCACCTCGATGTTCACGGTGGCGCCCACGGTCAAGCCGCCCAGGTTGGTGGCCTCCAGGGTGGCCGGAATGAGGCTGACCTCGAAGTACTCCTGCGCGGCGCCGGGCGCGCTGACGGCGGAGACGGTGAGGCTGGTGCCGTCCACGGTGATGGAACCCTTCTCCACCACGTACGGGGAGAGTTCCGGGGCCATGGCGAAACGTAGAACGTCCCATTTGTCTGCGGGGTCCCGGGAAAGCAGGCGAGCGGTGCCGTCCACGTGTCCTTGGACGATGTGACCGCCCAGGCGACCGTCCACGCGGGCGGCACGCTCCAGGTTCACCGGCGCGCCGGGGGCCAGGGAACCCAACGAGGAGCGGTCCAGGGACTCCTTCATCACGTCGGCGGTGAAGGTGCCCTCTCCGAGTTCGACGACGGTCAGGCACACACCGTTGACCGCGATGGAGTCGCCATGGTGGGCGTCGGAGGCGACCAGGGGGCCGCGCACGGTGAGCAGCGCGGCCTCGCCGGTGTTTCCGGCCGCCCGGAGGGAGATGACCTCGCCGAGCTCTTCCACGATTCCGGTGAACACGCCCTACGTCCCTTCGCCTGTGCGGCTCCGGGGAAAAGGGTGTGGAGAAACGGGTCCACGACAAGGTCGGGACGAACGGATACGCCGGTGGGCGTGCGCGCTCGAAACCGTCCCAACGCGCACTGCCTCCCATCCGGACTTTAACCGTCGGTACCGGAATTCCACCGGTTCAACCGGCCGATGGATTCGGCCGGGTCGCGGACTATCACCGCCGGTTCGGACTTTCACCGACCCCGGAGCACGCGTTCGATCTGAACGGTTCCGATTCTAACCCCTCGTCGAGCAACCGCCTAGACGCTGTGACCGGTCTCACGGGCACCGGTGGGGCCCACCTCTTGCGCCGAGGCGGCCAGACCACTGCGGACGAACATCCTCGGCGCACCATAGGTGGCCCAGAACGCCATCCCCGCGTAGGTCACGAAGGAGAGCAGGGCGGCGGCCATCCCGGTCGGTTCACCGAACAGGACCTCCTCCAAGACCATGATGAGCACGACGACCGAGATGCCCAGGGCGAAACGCGCCACTCGAGCGGTGACGGTGCCCTCGGCGCTGTACCAACCCCGCCGGTACAGCAGGGTGAAGCCGAACACCCCGCCCAGGAGACCACCGCAGGCCGTGTAGAGGCCGGCCAGGGAACTTCCGGCCGGATCCGCGGAGGTGGCCCCGATCCACTCCGTGTGCGGAACCACCCAGTCGCCCCGAGCACCGTACTGCCAGGCCGTGATGAGCAGGCAAGGCACCAGCGTGGCCACCAGTAGGTAGGACACCCAGCGGCCGGTGGCCAACGACCGCCACCAGAGGAGCACGCGATCCTCGTAGCGCAGCACCAGCCAAAGGATCAGAGCGCCCACAGCCAACCCGGCCAGGACGTCGCTGAAGAAGTGGACACCCAGGTAGACGCGGGAGAAGGCGACCAGGAGGATGACGGCTCCGGCCGCCCAGATCAGGCCCTGCCGGCCCGTTCTGAGACCCAGATAGCCCCAGGCGACCATGGCCGCTTGGCTGTGCCCGGAGGGCATACCGAAACTTCCGTGGTGGTGGTGGCCGGTGACCTGGGCGTCGAACCAGTAGGGGCGCGGTGTGTAGGACACCGACTTGAGCAGACCGTTGACCGCGCCGGAGGCGATGACCGCGACGAACAGTCGGGCGCCCGTTCCCGCGTGCACACTCCAAAAGACGGCGGCCAAGAGGACGATGATGAGGCCCTGCGAGCCCAGATGGGTGATCGCCCCCAAGGGGTGGGCCAACCAGTCACCCGCGCCCTGCAACCAGCGGATCGCGGTGCTCTCCGCTTCCCAGAGGGCGTCCATGGCCAGATACTCGGAGTTCACGCGTACTCTCCACGGGTCCGCGCCTGGCAACGCGCTCACGCCGCGCCGCTCCCCCGGACGCACGGAGGGTCGTGCAGGGGAAGACGGAGCCGCGACCAAGCGAAATCTACGACTACCGCGGGAAGCATAGGCACCATCGGTCCTCGGTGACCAGGCCCACGGGGACGACGCACCGGGATCGTTATGGGAAGACTCGTTCGGGAGGGCGTCCCGGACGGGGAAGGGGGCGGGGCGCGGCCGCACCGGGGTGGTGGGTGCGGGCGGCCGCGCCCCTTTCGGAGATGGTCTTGAGTGTCAGTCCCTGCCGCCGGCCCTACGGGCCTGCGCGCGCAGTGACTCGATCGCGCCTGCGGGGTCCTGGGCCCCGTAGACGGCCGATCCGGCGACGAAGACGTCGGCGCCGGCCTCGGCGGCCCGCTCGATCGTCTCGTCGCTGACCCCACCGTCCACCTGGAGCCAGACGGAGGCGTCCCTGTCGTCCAGCATCTCACGTGCGCGACGGATTTTGGGCAGGACCAGGTCAAGGAACTTCTGTCCACCGAAGCCCGGCTCGACGGTCATGAGCAACAGCATGTCCATCTCGCCGATGAGGTCGGCGTAGGGTTCGACCGGTTCGGCGGGGTTGAGGGCCAGTCCGGCGCGGGAGCCCTGCTTGCGGATCTCCCGCAGGGTACGCACGGGTGCGTTGGCGGCCTTGGCGTGAATGGTGACGCTGCCCGCCCCGGCCTCTGCGTAGGCGGGTGCCCAGCGGTCGGGGTCCTCGATCATCAGGTGGCAGTCCAGGGGCGTGGAGGTCGCCTTGAGCAGGGATTCCACGACAGGCAGGCCCAGCGTCAGGTTGGGAACGAAGTGTCCGTCCATGACGTCGACGTGCAGCCAGTCCGCGGTCGGCACGGCGGCGGCCTCGTCGGCCAAGTGCGCGAAGTCCGCACTCAGGATGCTGGGAGAGATCTGAATTGCCACGTCAGCAGTGTATACAGCTTTGATCGGCCGCAGATCCACCCCCACCGATTCGACACCTTTACGGGGTAGATCTGTATATGTCCGATTTAACCCGCGCCGTGGATCGATGCGGGTCCAAGCGGCGGTTCGAAACGACCCCTCGGGCTATACGCTCTTGCGACGCAACAAGGCCAGGAACATGGCGTCGGTGCCATGGACGTGCGGCCAGAACTGCGCATACCTGCCCTCGGGTCCGGACGCCAGGTCGGGGACCTCGTCCAGGTAGTCGGGGGCGCGCAGCAATTCCAGGTCGTCACGCCGGCCGATCACGTCCTGAACGATGGTGTGGGTCTCACCCAGATGCGGCGAGCAGGTGACGTACGCCACCACCCCGCCCGGACGGACGGCCTCCACCGCACTGACCAGCAGGGCGCTCTGTAGTGGAGCCAACTCGGTGACGTTGTCCGGGCCTCGCCGCCAACGCGATTCGGGTCGACGGCGCAGGGCGCCCAGACCGGTGCAGGGCACGTCCGCCAGCACCCGATCGAAGACCCCCGGTTTCCAAGCGGGCCTGGTTCCATCGGCGACGATGGCTCGACCGGCGTCTCGAGGCGCGCGACGCACCGCGGTGGCCACCAGCCCCGCACGAGCCGGCTGCGCTTCGGAGGCGACCAGACGGGCCTCACGCTGACCGGCCAGGGAGGCCAGCAACCCCGCCTTGCCCCCCGGGCCCGCGCACAGGTCCAGCCACCGGGAGTCGTCGCCGTGTGTGTCCACTCGGGTCAACGCCAAGGCGACGAGTTGGCTGGCCTCGTCCTGGACCGCGGCCCGGTTCTGCCGCACCTCACGGATGGCTCCGGGGTCACCTTCGGGAAGATAGGCGGCGAAGGGCGAGTAACGGCCCGGCTCGGCCCCCGACTCTCGCAGGTCCGAGACCTTGGCCCGGCCCGGTTTGGCCACGAGGGTGACCTTGGGGCGTTCGTTGTGCGCCTTGAGCAGTTCCTCGGTACGCGGCAGACCCGCGTCCTTGGCCCTCTCCCCCAAGGCCCGGGCCAATTCCTTGACCACCCAGCGCGGGTGGCTGTGCACCACCGACAGATGACCACTGGGGTCACGATCGCGTTCGGGGGCCACGATCGGCAGCCAGGCGTCCAGGTCACGGGCGCTCACCTTGCGCAGGATCGCGTTGACGAACCCGGAACGATGGTGACCGACCACCTTACGGGCCAAGGCCACGGTCTCACCGACCGCGGCGTGCGGCGGGATGTTGGTGGACAGCAACTGGTGGGACCCCATGCGCAACAGGGGCAGCACCTCCTGATCCACCGACGCCAGAGTGCGGTCCACACAGGTCTGCAGGATGGCGTCGTAGGTGCCCTGATGACGCAGGGTGCCGTAGGTGAGTTCGGTGGCCAGGGCCGCGTCACGGCCATGGACACCGCGTTCACCCAGCAGCGAGGGCAGCAGCAGGTTCGCGTAGGCGTCACGTTGCCCCACCGCCCGCAACACGTCGTAGGCGACCCGCCGGGCGGGGTCTCGGGGCTGGGGCGGCCCGGACCGCTGACCACCCTGTCGGGGTTTGGCGCCCCGTCGCGGACGGCGGCTTTGGGAACGGGACTGCTCGCTCAACGTGTGCTCTGCCTCAACAAACCGGGGACGTGTGTCGGCGCGCGCTCGCACGCGCCCGCCGACTATCGAGACTACGGCAGGTCAGTCGCCCCGACGGTCATCTTCGGTGGGACGCACACCACGCGCCCAGTCCACCGCCGCCATGGCCTTCTTGCCCTGCGGTTGGACCTGACCGAGCTCGACCGGATGGGTGCTGGTGCCCGCCAAGACCCGCTTCTTGTCCACGTGTAGGCGGCCGGGTTCCAGCTCGGGCCGATCGGCGTCGGTGATCGGACGCACCGGTCCCACCTTCAAACGTGTACCGCGGAAGGTCGTCCAGGCGCCGGGAGCGGGCGTGCAGGCACGGGCGAGGCGATCCACGCGCCGGGCGGGCGCGGTGAAGTCGAGTTCGGCGTCCTGCGGGGTGAGCTTGCCCGCGTAGGAGACATCGGCCTCCGGCTGCGGGACCGGGGTGAGCACGCCGGCGGCGATGCCATCGATGGTTCGCGTCAGCAGGCCGGCCCCGGAAACGGCCAATCGGGTGAGGAGTTCACCGCTGGTGTCGGTGGGGCGGATGGTCTCGGCGAGGGTGCCGAAGACCGGACCGGCGTCGAGTTCCTTGACGATGCGGAAGGTGGAGGCACCGGTGACGTCGTCACCGTGCAGGATCGCGTGCTGCACCGGGGCGGCTCCACGCCATGCGGGCAACAAGGAGAAGTGCAGGTTGACCCAGCCGTGTTCGGGGACGTCCAGGGCGGCCTGGGGCAGCAGGGCCCCGTAGGCGACCACGGGGCAGCAGTCCGGGGCGATCTCGCTCAGGCGCTCCAGGAATTCGGGGTCCCCGGCCTTGGCCGGCTTGAGTACTTCGATACCCTCGCTCTCGGCGAGTTCGGCGATCGGGCCGGGCGACACCTTGCGACCGCGCCCGGAACGGGCGTCGGGTCGGGTGACCACGGCCGCGACCTCGTGTTCGGAGTCGATCAGCGCCCGGAGTGAGGGCACCGCGACCTCCGGTGTCCCGGCAAAGACGAGCTTCATGGCGTTGAACTTTCCCTCCACAGCGGCTACGGGTCACTGTTCTACCAGGGTTCGAGGGCTCGGCTCGCGGTGTCGGGCTCTTCCTGCCTCTGGCCTGTCGTGGCCGTCTGATAGACCAAGAGTGATGACAGCGCAACCCGACCGGCCCGACGAGGTCCTTTTCGACCTGCCGAGGCAGGAGAAGAAGGAAACGGCGAAGGAGAAGGCCGTCGCCGCGAAGAGCCGCCGACCGGCCAGGCGCAGGCCCGCCGACCGGCTCCCGATCGCGCGCGTGATCGTGGACACCCCACTGCCCCACTTGGACCGTTACTTCGACTACCGGGTTCCCGCGGACATGGACGAGGCGGCCGTGCCCGGGTGCCGGGTGAAGGTGCGCTTCAACGGCAGGCTGCTCGCCGGTTTCCTCGCCGAACGGGTGGAGAGCTCCGAGTTCTCGGGACGGCTGGCCTACCTGGAGAAGGTGGTCTCCCCCGAACCCGTGCTCACCCCCGAGATCCTGGGGTTGTCCCGCGCCGTGGCCGACCGCTACGCGGGCACGCTGAGCGACGTACTGCGGCTGGCGGTGCCACCACGACACGCGCGGGTGGAGAAGGAGGTCGACCAAAGGGAGCAGGCTCGGGCCGAAGACCTCCAGGGACACGACCCGGAGCCGGTGGCTCCCGTCCCTTCGGACACAGGCCCCTCCGACGCCGTGCCCGCGGCGCCCGGCGACCCCTCAGCGGTCCAGGAGACAGTGGGGGCCGCCATACTGGAGGTCGACCCCGGCCCATGGGACGCCTACCCCGAGGGGCCTGCCTACGTTCGGGCGCTGCGGGAGGGGCGACCGGCCCGCGCGGTCTGGAACGCCCTCCCTGGAATCGGTTGGACGGACGCGATCGCGGTGGTGGCCGAGGCGACCCTGGCCGCCGGAAACGGCACGGTGATCGTCCTTCCCGATGGCCGTGACGTGGCCCGGGTGGACACGGCGCTCACCCACCGACTGGGGGCGGGACGGCACGTGGCCCTCACCGCGAACCTGGGGCCGGCCGAACGTTATCGACGGTGGCTGTCGGTGCTACGCGGACAGGTACGTGTGGTGGTCGGTACCCGGGCCGCCGTCTTCGCGCCCGTACACGACCTGGGGTTGGTGGTGCTGTGGGACGACGGTGACGACGTGCACGTGGACCAGCACGCGCCCTACCCGCACGCGCGCACGGTGTTGGCCATGCGCGCCCACCGCGCCGGCGCGGGCGCGCTCATCGGCGGGCACACTCGTACCACCGATTCCCAACTGTTGCTGGAGTCCGGGTGGGCCCATCCCCTGGTCGGCGATCGAGCGACCCTGCGTCGCTACGCCCCGGTGGTGCGGCCGGCCGGGGACGACCGGGAGTTGGCCCGGGACGAGGCGGCCCGTTCGGCACGGATGCCCAGTGTGGCACTGCGGTCGGCCCGGGAGGCCGCCCGGGGTGGACCGGTGCTGTTCCAGGTGCCGCGCCGGGGTTACCTCAACAGTCTGGCTTGTGCGGGTTGCCGTGAACCGGCCCGCTGTGACGCCTGCCGTGGCCCGTTGGCGGTGCGCGGTTCGCACGCCATGCCCTCGTGCGGCTGGTGCGGCCGGGTCGCCGGGCAGTGGGCCTGTCCCGGGTGTGGGGTGAGGCGGATGCGCGCGGTGGTCGTGGGGGCGCGCCGCACCGCCGAGGAACTGGGGCGGGCCTTCCCCGCCTTGACCGTGCGTACCTCCGGGCGCGAGGAGGTGTTGCCGGAGGTCTCCGACCGCCCGGCCCTGGTGGTGGCCACACCGGGAGCCGAGCCCGTGGCCAAGGGCGGGTACGCCGCCGCGATCCTGTTGGACGGATGGGCACTGCTCAACCGCGCCGACCTGCGCGCTTCGGAGGAAACCCTGCGTCGCTGGTTGAACGCGTCGGCGCTGGTGCGGCCGGGCGGCACCGTGGTGGTGTCGGCGGACGCGGCTCTACCGGTGGTGCAGTCCCTGGTGCGATGGGATCCGGGCGGTTTCGCCGAACGGGAGCTCTCCGAGCGGCGCGATCTGGGGTTTCCCCCCGCGGTGTCGATGGCCTCCATCACCGGTGGGCCCGAGCACGTGCGCGAACTCCTGGACCAGGTCGACCTGCCGGAAGGCGTCGAGCTGCTGGGGCCGGTTCCGGTGGGTACGGAGCTCACCGAAAAGGGCACCCACCAGACCGAACGTGCGCTGTTGCGGATACCGCGCGGCGGGATCGGCGAGCTGGCCAGAGCGTTGAAGACGGCCGCGGTGGCGCGCAGCGCCCGCCGGGACGAGTATCTGGCCCAGGTACGGGTGGACCCGCTCCGCGTGATCTAGGTGTCGGCCAAGGTTCACCCCAGAGCGACACCTCGGCGGTCGCGGTACAGGTCGCGCAATAGGGCGACCTCGGCGCCATGGTGGATGAACTCCCGGTTCAGGTGCAGCATGAGCACCACCATCGGAAACTCCGACCATTGGGCCGCCTCGGCACCGCCCACCGGTTCGGCCAGGGCGTCGTCGTCGAGTCGGCCCACCTGTTCGGACCAGGTGAGGTAGGCGGTGCGCAGACGTTGGCGGGCCTCGGCCGCGGTCGAAGGCCAGTCGATGGTGTCACGGCTCGCGGTGCGGTCGCCGAAGTGCCAGTTGATTCGGGTCTCCAGCACGTCCACCACGACGTGGCCCAGGCGCCAAGCGATGGTGGTGAAAGGGGGCGGCTCGGGTTCGGGGTAGGCGCCGTCGGGGGCGTGGTGCCCGTCTCGGTTCGGACGCACGGTCCAACAATTCGGTACGGGTTCCCAGTAGAACTCGTCGTCGGTGAGACCTTCCAGGCGGGGCCACAGCGAGTATTCCCAGTAGAACTGCGTCTGAGCGAGGATCTCGCCGTTCCAGTTCACCGCCATCGGCCGGCTCCCCCTCTTCGTACGGGTACGCGTCCCAGTCCGGCCAGGATGCCACAGCCCGACGCGGCCACGTCCTCGTCGGGATAGGGCCACCAGGTGAGGTCGGCCACCCCGGGTTCGAGGAGGGAGAAGGGGGCGAAGGCACGTTCGACTTCGGCGCGGGGAGCCGTGGAGGTCAAGGCGAGGTGGCCACCGCCGCGCATGAGGCCGCGTAGGTCCTCCAATCCGCTGGGTGGGCAGTCCGCACCGAAGGTGCGGGTCATCAACACGCCGACGGGCTCGTCGAAGTCGACGAGCCCGCTGGTGTGGAGTCTACGCAAAAGGGCCTCGGATTCGGACCCGTCACCGGAGAGTACGGCGGCGTGCTCGGGGGAGGTGAGGAGTCCCGCCGCTCCCTGGGGGGCGACGTGGACCACGGTGGCCTCTGGGGCGACCCGACGCACCCGTTCGGCCGTCCCAGGGACCGGACAGCCCCAGTCCACGAACTGGCGTATCCCGGCGTCGGCGCACAAGTAGTCGATGACCCGGCCGAGGAAGGCCTGGTGGAGGCGGACGTGTTCGGCCCAGGCCGGGTCGGGGGACGTACGGGCGCCAGAATCGAGTGCGACCACGCGTGGACGGCCTCGGTGGGACGGTGGGGGTTCGCTTCGGCGGAACACGGCCGTGAGGGGACCCGCCTTGGGTCCTCGGACGTCCGTCACGATCACGCTCCCCCAGCCGATTCGGTCGTGGGCGGTGGGGCGCGGTGTCGGTGGACCGATCGGATCCGCGACGGTGCGCCCTACCGTCAGGGCCAGATAGTACAGCTTGTGAACGTGATACCCGGCACATGCTTACGTGAAATGCACCCTAATACACCATTTGTGATGACCTGCGTCGCGGGTTTCTGTGAGAACAAGGTCCCGAACCTCACCCTCGAACACCCGCCGAGCGCACTCGTGAGGCCACCCGACGCCGTATCTCCGTCGACAACGCGGCGATCGACACCACGGTGCCCGGGACGTCGAGGCTTGTCCCGGATGCTCGTGACCTGTTCGGCGACGTGACACACCAGACGTGGGGGAAGCGGCCGCACGTTCGTGTGGCCTGGGACACGACCCTGCTTGACAGTCGGCGCGGCGCCTGGGACATACTGTTCCCGAACTGCCCTCACGTCGCGGGTGTCCGGTTTCCCTGGCCACCCTCCAGACGCGAGACTCCAGTGCGTTGGAGTTTTCGCATGCCCGCAGACGAGAGGTGTGTCCGTTGCACGGCGACGACCGCGTTCAGCAGCTCTTCCGCAACCCTCGGGTGGTCCTGATATCCGGCTACGCCCGTCTTCCCGATTCCGTGGCGAGCCATTCCCAGTACCAGCGACTCGGTGTCGTGCTCGCGGTGGACTCCACCGACGGTCGCATCGTCGCCGCGGACACCACCCTGCTCACCGACCTGGCCAAGGACTTCTTCCGCGCCCTGGTGGAGGGTGCTTCGGTGACCGAGGACATGGCGGAGATCGTTCAACGAGTCCAGACACGGTACGCGGGCCAGTCGGGCGCCGCCCTCACCACCGCCCTGCGACGCTGCCTGGAGACCTACTACCAGCTGCGCGACGGTGACCAGCTGCCCGGCGCCCTCGACGGCAAGGAGTGACCCTTGAACCCTTCCCATCCCGACTCCCCTCCGGACCAGGCCCCACCGCCACTGGCGGGGGGGCGGGNGTCCTGGCCGGCCCCTACGCCACCATGCTGCTGGCGGACATGGGCGCCGAAGTGATCAAGGTCGAGCAGCCCGGACGAGGGGACGACACCCGCGCGTGGGGGCCGCCCCACGCCGAACCCACCGAGGAGCACCGTAAGGCGCACTCCCCCGGCGAGTCCGCCTACTTCCTGTCCGTCAACCGCAACAAGCGCAGTCTGGCCATCGACCTGAAGGACCCCGACGGACTGGCCGCCGTGCAGGAGTTGTGCGCCACCTCGGACGTGGTCATCCAGAACTTCCGCCCTGGGGTGATCGACCGACTGGGCCTGGGATATGAACAGGTGAGCGAGCGCAATCCGGCGGTCGTGTACTGCTCGGTGAGCGGTTTCGGCTCAGAACACGAACCCGCCACGCGGCCCGGATTCGACATCGTCGTACAGGCCGAGAGCGGTCTGATGGCGACCACCGGTCCGGCCCAGGGACCCGCTAGCAAGGTGGGGGTGGCGCTGACCGACGTGCTCACCGGGCTCAACGCCGCCGTGGGCGTCTTGGGCGCGCTCATGCGGGCCCGGGCCACCGGCAGGGGCGAGAACATCAGCGTCTCACTGATCAACTCCACCCTTTCCGGCCTGGTCAACCTCACCCAGCAGGCACTGGTCACCGGGGCCGAACCGGCCCGAATGGGCAACGCGCACACCACCATCGTGCCCTACCAGGTGTTCCCCACCGCCGACGCCGAGATCGTGGTGGCGGCCGGCAATGACTCCCTCTACCGAAGGCTGTGCGCGGCGATCGACCGCCCCGACCTGGCAGAGGACCCGCGTTACGCCACCAACTCCGAACGGGTGGCGCACCGCGCGGAGCTGGTCGAGGAACTGACCACGACTTTGCGCTCCCACCCCGCCGACCACTGGATGGAGGTCCTGGTAGAGGCGGGGGTCCCGGTCGGCCGGGTGCGCGGGGTCCTGGACGCGCTGCGCACCGCCGACGCCTCGGGCGACGACGTCCTGCGCACCGTGGAACATCCCACCGCCGGCCTCCTCGAACAGGTCCGCGCCGGTTTTCGCATGGCCGACACGCCCGTCCCGATGCACGCTCCCCCACTGCTCGGGCAACACTCCGCGCAGATCCTCACCGAGTTGGGCTGGGACACCGAGCGCATCGACGCACTGATCAAGCGCGGTGCCGTCCAACAGACCGACGTCGACCCCTCGGGTTCGGTCTGAGAGCCCACCGACCTCGCACAGCAAGCACCACGAAGGGACATCCAGTATGAGCGACTCCCAGCGCAAGGCCGCCGCCCCCGACCCGCTCGACTTCCTGGCGGTGGACGCCGACCTCTCCGACACCGAACGCGACGTCCGCGACGCCATCCGCGAGTTCTCCAGCCGTGAACTCCTGCCCAACGTCGCCGACTGGTTCGAGGCGGGAACCCTGCCCGACCCACGCGGCCTGGCCAAGGCCTTTGGAGACCTCGGTGTGCTCGGTATGCACCTGGAAGGTTACGGCTGCGGCGGTTCCAGCGCCGTCGCCTACGGCCTGGCCTGCCGTGAACTGGAGGCAGTGGACTCCGGGCTGCGCAGCTTCGTGTCCGTGCAGGGTTCCCTGGCCATGGCCGCGATCCACAAATTCGGCTCCGAGGAGCACAAGAACGAGTGGCTGCCGCGCATGGCCACCGGTGAGGCCATCGGTTGCTTCGGCCTGACCGAACCCGACTCCGGCTCCGACCCGGGCTCGATGCGTACCCGCGCCCACAAGGACGGTTCGGACTGGGTGCTCAACGGCACCAAGATGTGGATCACCAACGGTTCGGTGGCCGACGTCGCCGTCGTGTGGGCCGCCACCGACGAGGGCATCCGCGGGTTCGCCGTACCCACCGACACTCCCGGGTTCACCGCCAACGTCATCCACCGGAAGCTGTCACTGCGCGCCTCCATCACCTCCGAACTGGTCCTGGAGGACGTACGGCTGCCCGCCGAGGCGGTGCTCCCCGGGTCCAAGGGACTGGGCGCGCCGCTGTCCTGCCTGAACGAGGCCCGCTACGGCATCGTGTGGGGCGCCGCCGGCGCCGCCCGTGCCTGCTATGAGGCCGCACGGGAGTACTCGCTCACCCGTGAACAGTTCGGCAAGCCGATCGGTTCCTTCCAGCTCACCCAGCGCAAGCTCGCCGACATGGTCGTGGACGTCGGTCACGCGAACATGACGGCACTGCGCATCGGCCGTCTCAAGGACCAGGGGAACTGCCACCACAACCACGTCAGCTTCGGCAAGTTCGCCAACGTGGCGGCGGCCCAGCGGGTGGCGGCCTCCGCGCGCGGACTGCACGGCGCCAACGGCATCACCTTGGAGTACCCGGTGATGCGTCACATGGTGAACCTGGAGACGGTGGCCACCTATGAGGGCACCGAGGACATCCACGCCTTGAGCATCGGCCAAGCCGTCACGGGTCTGTCCGCCTTCCGGTAGGGCTTCGGGCGGTCACCGGAACGGTGGATACTCCGCGCGCCGCCCCGGCCGGCTCCCCAGGTGTCATCGAAGGCCCGTACCCAGCACAATGGAGACAGCCGAGTGAGGGAGTTACCCAAGATGGTGAACGAACCGACGAAGCGGTTCGAGGCGACCAAATTGCGCCGCGTCGCGGACGCGATCGTCAGCAACTTCGTCAAGTACGGGGTCTGCCCGCCGGAGATGCACCTGCTCACCACCCGGGGCCGTAAATCCGGTTTCCTGCGCACCACCCCGGTGAGTGTGCTGGACGGTGAGCACGGTCGGTATCTGGTCTCCCCGTACGGCGAGGTGAATTGGGTGCGCAACCTGCGCAAGGACGGGTTCGCGACCCTGCGCCAGGGTGGCTGGATCGAGTTGGTGAGCGTGCTCGAGGTGGACTCCGAGGAGGCTGGAGCGGCACTGAAGGAGTACCTGGACGACGCCGGACGTTCGGCGATCGTGGGTCCGTACTTCGAGGTTCCCCCGGAGGCCCCGGTGGAGGCGTTCGTGGCCGAGGCGAATCGGCATCCGGTCTTCCGGATCGTGCGTTCCACGACGGTTCGGATCTGATCCGGGTGTGATTCGGGTCCGGTTCGGGCTTGGCTCGGGTGTGCGCGGCCTCGGATGCCTCTAGCGGGTGTCCGGGGCCGTGGTCCGTCCGGGTCACGGCGGGTGCCCGGAGCTCCTGCGGGTGGTGCTTGCGCTGGTCGGCCTGATGGTGGGTGGACGAAGGCGCTTCAGGTGGAGAGTCTGCTGGTCGGGCACACCCGCCCGACCACCCCAAGCACTCCACGCACTTCAGCCGCGACGAACGTACAGGTGACCGCGCTCGCTCACCTCGTATCCCACGGTGGCGTAGGTCCTGGCCGGAGCGGGATACAGGTCGTTGGGCGCGGTGTTGATGAACACCCGATCCCCACCACGTCGAAAGGTCAGGGTGCACGCCTCCAGCACCAGTGCGGCGGCCAGTCCCCTGCGCCGGTGGTCGGGCACCACACCCAACGGTTCGACCTCCGAGGTCGCGCTCCGCGCGTCGAACCACACCACGCAACACGCGGCCAGGGAGCCGTCCGGCGCCTGCACCACCAGGTCGAGTTCGCCGTCGTACAGCAGGGAGCGACGTGTGTTGTCGTAGTACTCACGACAGAACCGGCTGTTCAGGGCCGGATCGACCGGCCCCACGTTCTCCGGCCAAGGCAGGGTGGCGGGTTTCCAGGCGGCCCGGTGGCACTCCACCCGGGCGTCCTCCTCGCCCTCCCGCACCGGCCGGATCGTGTAGCCCTCGGGCAGGGTCGGTTCCTCTTCGCCGGCGGCGCGACACATCCAGGTTTCCGGGGTGCCTTCGGGAACGAACCCGTATTCCTCGGCGAGGTCCGACAACGCGCCATCCCCGTGGAAGACCGGCAGGCGCACCTCCCCCTCGCTCTGCTCCAGGGCCCACCGCAGGAGCGCGGCCCCGGCCTCCGGGTCGGCCGAAGCACCCTCCAGGGTGATCCGGGTATGGGCAGAGATGGCGTTGGCTCCGGTGATTCCGGCCCAGGCGACGACCGCACCGTCCCGTTCGGCGACCACCATCGGCTCGGGCATGTCCTCAGTGGCCTGTTGCCAGCCCAATCCACCGGGGTGGGTACTCAGCGGCCAGAGTCTTCGGGCCAGCGACTCCAGCGCACGGGTGTGTTCGGGGCGCGGAGGACGGAGTTCGAGCACGGCGGTGACCTTTCCAAGGCGGGGCGGGCTCACCCTAGGCCTCCGGGTCGGAATGGCACCATCGGTTTTCAGCCGGAGGCGTCTCTCCCACCGTCGTCGGCACCCGTCACGAAGTCGTCGGGCCGGGTGCCGCGCAGGTACTCGTAGCGCTCGTCGAACAGGGCGATCGCCGCACCGATGTCCATGGGCGCTCCCCGTTGTCGAATGAGCGCGAGGGCTTCCCCCGCCTCTCCGGCCAGGATGAGCCGATCGATCGACTCCCACCTCTGGGCCACCTCGTGTCCTCCGGTCAATTGCGGACCCGGAAGACGTCGTAGACGCCGTCCACGCCACGGACGGCGCGCAGGACGCTGCCCAGGTGGGTCGGGTCGGCCATCTCGAAGGTGAAGCGACTCTGCGCCACCCGGTCGCGGCTGGTCTGCACCGTGGCGGACAGGATGTTGACGTGCTGGTCGGACAGCACCCGAGTGATGTCCGACAGCAACCGGGAACGGTCCAAGGCCTCCACGTGCAAGGCCACCAGGAACATGGAGTCCTCGGTGGGGCGCCACTCCACCTCCACCATGCGTTCACGGTCCAGGCTGGCGGCGTTGGCGCAGTCGGCGCGGTGCACCGACACCCCGTGTCCCTGGGTCACGAAACCAACGATGTCGTCCCCGGGCACTGGCGTACAGCACTTGGCCAGACGCGCCCACACGTCGCCGTCGCCGGCCACCACGACACCCGGATTGCCCGACCGTTGACGGCTGGTGGCGGCCTTGGTGGGGATCGAGGACTCGGCGATGTCCTCGGTGTGGTTCTCCAGCCCGCCCAGGGAGTCCACGAGCTTGCTCACGATGCTCTGGGCACTCACTTGATGCTCGCCCACGGCCGCGTACAACGCGTCCAGGTCCGCGTAACGCAGATCGCCGGCCAGGGCGATGAGCGCTTCTCCGCTGAACAGGCGCTTGACCGGAAGCTCCTGTTTGCGCATGACCTTGGCGATCTCTTCCTTGCCCTGCTCGATCGCGGCCTCGCGGCGTTCCTTGGTGAACCAGTGCCGGATCTTGTTACGGGCCCGGGCGCTCTTGACGAAGTTGAGCCAGTCACGGCTGGGCCCGGCGTCGGGGTCCTTGGAGGTGAGGATCTCCACGGTCTCGCCGTTGTGCAGTTCGTTCTCCAGCGGCACCAGACGGCCATTGATCCGGGCGCCCACGGTGCGGTGGCCGACCTCGGTGTGCACCGCGTAGGCGAAGTCGACGGCGGTGGCGCCTTGGGGAAGGGAGATGACGTCGCCCTGGGGGGTGAAGACGAACACCTCCTGCACCGACAGGTCGAATCGCAGCGACTCCAGGAACTCGCCCGGGTCCTTGGTCTCCTGTTGCCAGTCGATCAGCTGACGCAACCATTGCATGTCCGTGGTGGCCTTGGGCTTGGCCTCGGAGCGGGAGGAGTTGCGATCCTCCTTGTACTTCCAGTGGGCGGCGATGCCGTACTCGGCCCGCCGGTGCATGGCACGGGTGCGGATCTGCAACTCCACCGGGTTGCCGGAAGGTCCGATGACCGTCGTGTGCAACGACTGGTACATGTTGAACTTCGGCATGGCGATGTAGTCCTTGAACCGACCGGGCACCGGGTTCCACCGCGCGTGGATGGTCCCCAGGGCCGCGTAACAGTCCCGGACGCTGTCCACCAGGACCCGCACGGCGATGAGGTCGTAGATCTCGTCGAAGCCGCAATTACGGGCGATCATCTTCTGATAGATCGAGTAGTAGTGCTTGGGCCGGCCGCGCACCGTCGCCTTGAGCTTGGACTCGCGCAGATCGGCCGAGACCGCCTCGATGACCTCTTGGAGGTAGACGTCGCGGCGGGGAGCGCGTTCGGACACCAGACGGGCGATCTCGTCGAAGCGCTTGGGATAGAGGGTGGCGAACGCCAAGTCCTCCAGCTCCCACTTGATGGTGTTCATCCCCAGGCGGTGGGCGAGCGGGGCGAAGATCTCCAGGGTCTCGCGGGCCTTCTTCTCCCGCTTGGCCTTCTTCGGCAGGTAGCGCAGGGTGCGCATGTTGTGCAGGCGGTCGCACAACTTGATGACCAGGACACGAATGTCCCGGGCCATGGCCACGACCATCTTGCGGACCGTTTCGGCCTGGGTGGCCTCACCGTACTTGACCTTGTCCAGCTTGGTGACTCCGTCGACGAGTTCGGCGATCTCGTCACCGAAGTCCGCGCGCAGCTCCTCAAGGGAGTAGTCGGTGTCCTCCACCGTGTCGTGCAGCAGGGCGCCGGCCAAAGTGGCCTCCTGCATACCGAGCTCGGCGAGGATGGTGGCGACGGCGAGCGGATGGGTGATGTAGGGGTCGCCGCTCTTGCGTTTTTGGTGTCGATGGTGGTGCGCCGCGACCTCGTAAGCACGCTCGATCAGCCGGACGTCCACCTTCGGGTGGGTGGCACGCACCGTCTTGATCAGTGGTTCGAGCACCGGGTTCATCGTCACTCCCCGCTGGGCGCCGAGTCGGGCGAGCCTTCTGCGTACTCGCACGGTGGAGGGCGTGGTGGAGGTCGGCCGTCGTTCCGGGTTCTGTCGTCCGGAGACGTCGGAGGGCGCCGCTTGCGTGGCGGCGCCCTCCGGCCGTTCTTCCCGCGATCTTTGCTCGGCGGACACATCGTGATCGTCGATACGCTCTCCCGACATACCGGCACGGGCGTCCCCTCCAGGGGTCCGGCCCTTGTCGGTGGCCGCCCCCCGGAGCGCCTCCGGCTCCTGTTCCCCCACGGGCACCACTCCGGTCGAGACCACTTCGCTTGGCATGTCTACCTCCCGCGGATCCGCCCGGGGCGCCGACGGTCCAAGGATCGGCTTCTCCGGTGCGCGTGCGTGTCATCAGGGCCGGTCGCCGACGCGGCCGCCGCGGTCACCGTTCCCGCCAGTCTAGTGGCCCCGCCCCCGCCAGGGCGGCGCGCGGACCGGCCTCCGAGGCCCCGTCATGTCACCTACCCGGTGGTACGCGTGGTGACCCACGTCACCAGCCGCGTCACACCGGGTGTTGGAGTACGTCAACGAGAACGGACCGTCACGGTATTCCCAGGTCGGTGACGGTCACGGCGAGGTTCGCCGGTCAGACCGAAAGGAGGGTGTGCAGCTCCACGTCGGGCAGCTTCTCGCGTCCTTGGAGCGCGGAAAGCTCCATCAGGACGGAGAATCCCACGACCGTACCACCCGCTCGACGAACCAGCTCCACCGCGGCCCTGCCGGTGCCGCCGGTCGCGAGGACGTCGTCGACGATGAGCACACGGCTGCCCGGAGTGATCGCGTCTGCGTGGATCTCGACGGTCGCGGTGCCGTACTCCAGATCATAGGCCTGTCCGATGGTTTCGGAGGGCAGTTTCCCGGCTTTGCGTGCCGGAACGAAACCCGCACCCAGTTCCATGGCGACCGGGGTACCGAAGATGAACCCGCGCGCCTCGAGGCCGACGACGTGGTCGACGCCCATCCCCCGGTAGGGGGCGGCCAATGCGTCGATCGAGGCGGCGAAGGCCTTTCGGTGGTTGAGCAAGGGGGTGATGTCCTTGAACAGGATTCCCTCACGCGGGAAGTCCGGGACGTCGCGGATGTGGGCCTCGATCAGGGCGATGTCCACGGTGGTCTCCGGGATCACGGTGTCGTTGGGCATGGCGGGTGGGCCTTCGTTTCAGTGGGATCGGGTTCGGCCGAGAACGCCGAAAACAGCGGTACCGACCCCGGTTGTCGGGGCCGGTACCGAAGTCTGTGGTGAGTCGGTGCGGGCTAGCCCTTGGGCTTGTCGTCGTCACCGAAGTCGGGACGGTCCTCGACCGGGGTGTCGTCGGCCTGGGGCGTGATGACCTCGCCGACACCGGCCTTGAGCATGCGGATACGAGTACCCGGAGCGATCTCCAGCAGCACGTCCTGCTCGTGGATCTCGACGACGGTCGCGAAAATCCCCGCCTTGGTCATGACCTCGACACCGGGTACCAGGGAGCTCTGCATCTGCATCTCCTGTTGGCGGCGTTTCTGGTTCGGGCGCCAGAAGAGGAGCCAGAAGACCAAGAGGAGAAGCGCGAACGGGAGCAGCATACCGAGGATGCCGCCCTCGCCCTGAGGGGCACCGTCGGCGAGATTGATAAGGCCCTGCACGGGGGCGTCCTTCCTGACGTTTCTCGTGGACGACGGCTGTCGATGTACAACACCCGCGACGACCACCTTCTCCGGGTCGCCCGACCACGGCGGCCGGATTCGCACCCGGCGTCTACAACGCGCAAGGGTGCCAACTCGTTCCACCGATGCCGAAACGACACCTCACGGGGTGGTGCCCCGCTGATGGCTGTCGTGGCCAGTTTACGTGGCGACGGTCACCGGTCATCATCCGCTCGGGTTCGAGGCGCTAACGGTTCAGGAAGCGGCACCGTCACCACCGACCGACACCGCCTGGGCCGCACCGAAAGCGGCGTCGGGCGGCGGGATCAGCCCCATGTGGGCCCAGGCCTGCGGCGTGGCGACCCTCCCTCGAGGGGTACGCGCCAGGAAGCCGGAACGGACAAGGAAGGGTTCGGCGACCACTTCGACGGTCTCGGCCTCCTCCCCCACCGACACCGCCAGGGTGGAGAGACCGACCGGACCGCCACGGAAACGGTTCATGAGCACGTCGAGAATGGCCCGGTCCAATCGGTCCAGCCCCAGGGCGTCCACCTCGTACAGCTCCAGAGCGGCCCGGGCGTTGGCCAGGGTGAGTCGTCCGTCGCCGCGCACTTCGGCGTAGTCGCGCACCCGACGCAGCAGCCGGTTGGCGATGCGGGGGGTGCCACGGGAACGACCCGCGATCTCGCGGGCGGCGTCCTCCTCCAGGGGTGCGCCGAGCAGCCCGGACGAACGGTGCAGGATGCGTTCCAGTTCGGCGGGCTCGTAGAAGTCCATGTGAGCGGTGAAGCCGAAGCGATCGCGCAGCGGGGCGGGCAGCATGCCGGCACGGGTGGTGGCGCCGACCAGGGTGAAGGGGGCGATGTCCAGGGGGAGGGCCGTGGCACCGGGGCCCTTGCCCACCACGACGTCCACCCGGAAGTCCTCCATGGCGACGTAGAGCATCTCCTCGGCGGGGCGTGCCATGCGGTGGATTTCGTCGAGGAAGAGGACCTCGCCCTCCTGGAGGGTGGACAGCACCGCGGCCAGGTCGCCGGAGCGTTCGATGGCCGGCCCGGAGGTGATCCGCAGCGGCGCGCCGAGTTCGGCGGCGATGATCATGGCCAGGGTGGTCTTGCCCAGACCGGGCCCGCCGGACATGAGGATGTGATCGGGGGCGCGGTTGCGTCGCTGGGCACTGTCCAAGACCAGGGAGAGCTGTTCACGGACCCGCTCCTGGCCGACGAACTCGTCCAGGGCGCGGGGGCGCAGCGCCCCTTCGATGTGGCGCTCGTCGACGTCGGCCTCGGGTGAGACCGCCTCGCGTTCGTGCATGGTCGGCTCCTAGGCGCGGCTGAGTTTGCGCAGGGCACTGCGCAACAGGATGGTGACGTCGGTGGTGTCCTCTGCCTCGGCGGCCACCGCGGACGCGGCGGCCTCGGCGTCCTTGGCCGACCAGCCCAGGTTGGTCAGACCGGAGACGACCTGACCACGCCAGGCTCCGTTGGGCTCGGTGGCGGAGGTCTGCGCTGCGGGCAGGGTGCCGTCGGTACCGATCGGCGCGTCGAGTTTGCCCTTCAACTCCAAGACGATGCGCTGGGCCCCCTTCTTGCCGATACCCGGCACTCGGGTCAGGGCGGCGGTGTCCTCGGTGTGCACGGCCTGGCGGAGGCTGTCGGGACTGTGCACGGCGAGCATGGCCAGGGCCAGGCGGGGACCCACGCCCGAGGCGGTCTGTAGCTGTTCGAACAGATGCTTCTCGTCGTTGTCCGCGAACCCGAAGAGGGTGAGGGAGTCCTCGCGCACGACCATGCTGGTGGCGACGGTGCCCTCCTCCCCCACGTGCAGGCGGGACAGGGCCGAGGGGGTGCATTGAACGGTCATACCGACCCCGCCGACGTCGATGACGGCGCTGCCGGCGCCACGTGCGGCCACCCGGCCGGTGAGGAACGCGATCATCTGTCTGGGGCACCGGGAGGGGTGCCGCCTCCTTCCTGGGGGCGGTGTCAGCGGCCGCGCGCGCGGCGGGCCAGCTCCACCTTGCGGGCGAAGTCCTGTTGGGCTTGGGCGACACGGGCCTGGGCCCCGCCGCGCCAGATGTTGCAGATCGCCAGCGCCACCGCGTCGGCGGCGTCGGCGGGTTTGGGAGGGCTGTCCAGTCCGAGGATACGCGCCACCATGGTGCCGACCTGTGCCTTGTCCGCGCGGCCACTGCCGGTGATGGCGGCCTTGGCCTCACTGGGGGTGTGGGTGGCCACGGGCAGTCCACGGCGAGCGGCGCAGACCAGGGCCAGGCCGCTGGCCTGTGCGGTGCCCATGACGGTGCTGAGGTTGTGCTGCGCGAAGACGCGTTCGACGGCCACCGCGTCGGGTTCGTACTCGTCGAGCCACTCCTCGATCCCGCGCTCGATGGCCAAGAGGCGTTGCGGGAGTTCGGCCTCGGGCGTGGTGCGGATGACATCGGCGGACAGCAGGCGCAAGGGACGGCCGATGGCCCCTTCGACGATACCGACACCGCAACGGGTCAACCCCGGGTCGATTCCCAACACGCGCACGTGGTCACCCTGTTCCCTCACCTCGTCGAACGTTCGTTCGCACCATGCTAGCGGCGCACGACGACACGGATCGCCGCGCGCGGGGCGTGTCGTGCGCGCCCACGGGCCTGCACCCACTTCGGCTCGCGGCTGGACAACGACCCCCCATTCGGGGCTTGTTCTTCTCATAAAGAGAAAAACTCACAACGAGAACAACAAGGAGGACGGGTGCCCAAGGAGACCCGCGGGCGACACGACGAGGACGAAACCAGGTTTCTCACCTCCTACGATCCCCAGGTGTACGCCCCCGCCGCGGTGACCGTGGACGTGGTCGCACCGACCATCCGCGAGGGCCTCCCCCACGTCCTGCTGGCTCGCCGCGCCGCACAGCCCCAACGTGGACCGTGGGCACTGCCCGGCGGATTCGTTCGGGCCCAGGACTCCAAGGCCGGCCCCGCGGACCCCGACCTCCCGGACGCCGCACTGCGCGTCCTCGCTGAGAAGGCCCCCTGCCCACCGAGATCCACCTCGAACGACTGGGTACCTACGGCGCCGTGGACCGCGACCCACGTATGCGGGTCATCTCGGTGGCGTGCATGGTGTTCGCCCCCGACCTGCCCGACCCCGGCACCGGACGGGACACCACCGAGGCCGCCTGGATCCCCTGGACCATGTCGAAGGAAACGGCCTTCGACGCCGCCCTGAGCGAGATCGACTCGGCCACCGACCCCACCGTCCTGTTCGGGACAACGACCTGATCCGGGCGGAGGCCGCCGCACTGCGTCGGATCGACGAACGTGGTCTGGAGCGTTACCGGGCCTTCGCGCCCCGGCTGGTCGGAACGATCCGCCACCGCGACCCGAAAACCCTGGTCGAGCGGAACGGCAACGTACTGGACCGACTGACCGGCTTCCACGATCTGACGGCGGTGCGACGCGCCTACCCCGAGGGCATCGACCCTCGCGACGCGGCCTGGATGTGGCGCCGACCACTGGTGGCCATCGGTAATGCCCACCAAGCCGGGGGCGTACACGGCGCCGTGGTACCCGAACACGTCCTCATCCACCCCGCCGAGCATGGGCTGGTGCTCGTGGACTGGTGTTACTCGGTGATCTTCACCGAACCCGGTAGCGCGTCGCACGTTCCGGCGATGGTGCCGCACCGTGCGGACACGTACCCGCCCGAAGTCACCGAACGGCGCCCGGCCACCCCCGCCGTGGACGTGTACATGGCCACTCGATGCGCGGAGTACCTGACCGCCGGGCCCTTACCACTACTTCCACGATGTCCGGATCAGGGACTTCTGGGAGGAGCACCTGGGCCAGAACGTCCTGTACCTGGACGACCTGGACGCGGTCTGCGAGACCATCGCCGTCACCGTCGGATTGGGTGAGGAGGCCATCGACCTGGAGGAGGATCTGCGGGACCTGGCCGATACCGGTTCCGACGCGGGCGAGGCCGTCGGTAAGGCGCTAAGGCCGCTGGCCCGTCACCGGGGCACGGTGGCGACCGTCCCGGGCGTGGCCGATCTGGCCGGAGACGGGCCAGGGGTGGAGCGCCTGTGAACGAGCACACCATCGTCGTCGATCTGGGTCTCGGGGACGCCGGCAAGGGCGTGACCGTGGACCTGCTCTGCGCGGCCGGAGGGTACGGTGCGGTGGTCCGGGCCAATGGAGGCGCCCAAGCGGCGCACAACGTCATCACCCCCGGAGGGAAGGCATCACACCTTCTCCCGGTTCGGGGCGGGTACGCTCGCCCCGAGCGGTCCGGTCCCCACCCACCTGTCCCGCTTCATGGTGTTGGATCCGTTCGCGCTGGCTTCGGAGGCCGCCCACCTGGCCTCCCTCGGTGTGGTGGACGCCTTGGTCATCACCCACGCCGACGCTCCCGCTCGGCTCGGTCACGGGCTGAAGTGGTGCACCGGTTATCACTCCCAAGAGGGGAAGCGGTGCGGATCACTCCGGGGCACCCACCCGATCTGGAGCGACAGGCCGCGCTCACACGGAGGTTGAAGGGAGCCCTGCCGATGCTCGCGCCGATCCCCGGCGACCCCGCGGAGGCGATCTCCCACGCCTTGGGGCTACCACTCGCCGCCGTGTTCGCCGGTTCGATCCGGGTCGACGCCCACGTATCCACCCGGTGCTCGCCCAGGACCGGGACGCTCCCACGGCGACTTCCGTGAGGCGACCCGGGTCCGGACGAGGTGGAGCGGCTCCGGCTACATTCCGCCGCGTTGGCGGATCGCACCGAGGTCCTCACTGATACGGAAGACCACGATGAGCAGTTCCAGCACGACCCGGCTCAGCAACACCGCGATGGCACCGCCGACCAGGACCGCGAGCAGCATGAGGAAGCCCACGAAGAAGTTGAGGCTCATGCTCGCGATCGCGGAGACCAGGCCGGAGACGACGCCCAGCCCGATGCCGATCAGCCACAGGACGTAGAGCACCTTGATGACACGACTGGTGACGAACTCTCGGAAGGAGAAGTCGAACAGCGCGCCGAAGAAGCTCGTTCCCCCCGCCGGGGTGGCGGGGGCGGCGGTGTAGCCGGGCTGGGCCTGCTGGGCGCCATAGCCCTGACCCAGGCCTTGGTGGTACCCGCCGGAGTCCATTCCGGGGTGCCCACCGGTGTGGGGCTGTTGTGGCTGCTGCGGCTGCTGACCGTAGGGCTGCTGCGAGGGGTCGTAGGGGTATTCCGGGGGAGTGGTCATCTGTTCGTGGTCCTCGAACCTGTCTCGTGGTGATCGGCCCGTCACCGGGGACAGAGGTGACGGCACCACTGTACTCAGCCGGTCGCGCCGGCTCCCCGAAACGCCCTGGCTCGGGCGAACCGGAAGTAGGGCGCGACCGACCGTTCACCGGCTCGGACCGACCCGAGTCCGATCAGAGTTCAGCGAGGACCTCGTCAGGGATGTCGGCGTTGGTGAAGACGTTCTGGACGTCGTCGGAGTCCTCCAGAGCCTCCACCACGCGCATCACCTTCTTGGCGGCCTCGGCGTCGACCGGGACCTCCATGCTGGGCAGCCAGCTGGAGTCGGCCGAGTCGTACTCGATGCCGGCCTCCTGCAGGGCGGTGCGAACCGGGACCAGGTCGGTGGCCTCGCAGATGATCTCGAAGGAGTCGCCGATGTCCTCGACCTCCTCGGCTCCGGCCTCCAGGACCGCCATGGTCACGTCGTCCTCGGTGGTGCCCTCCTTGGGCACGATCACGACGCCCTTGCGGTTGAACAGGTACGACACCGAACCGGCGTCGGCCATGTTCCCACCATTGCGGGTGACCGCCACGCGCACCTCGGAGGCGGCGCGGTTACGGTTGTCGGTCAGGCACTCCACCAGCAGCGCCACTCCGCCGGGGGCGTAGCCCTCGTACATGATCGTCTCCCACTCTGCGCCACCGGCCTCCTCACCGGAGCCACGCTTGCGGGCACGCTCGATGTTGTCGAGCGGAACGGAGTTCTTCTTCGCCTTCTGAATGGCGTCGTAGAGCGTCGGGTTTCCGTCGGGGTCACCGCCGCCCGTCCGGGCCGCCACCTCGATGTGCTTGATCAGCTTGGCGAAGAGCTTGCCGCGCTTGGCGTCGATGATGGCCTTTTTGTGCTTGGTGGTGGCCCACTTGGAGTGGCCGGCCATGGAAGTCCTTTCACGATGTCGACGAACAGGTGGTGGATACGCGTGTCGCCGGTCAGTTCCGGGTGGAAGGACGTGGCGATCGAACCGCCCTGCCGTACGGCAACGATTCTATCGTTCCCATCGGGGCCGGGGGCACTGGCCAGAACGGTGACCCCCGAGCCGACCCGTTCCACCCAGGGGGCGCGGATGAACACCGCGTCGAAGGGCCCGTCACCGACCCCGGCGACCCGCACCCGAGCCTCGAAGGACTCGCTCTGTCGACCGAAGGCGTTGCGGCGCACTGTCATGTCGATACCGCCGACGGTTTGTTGGCCGGGGACACCACCGAGGAGGTCGTCGGCGAGCATGATCATGCCCGCGCAGGTGCCGAAGGCGGGCATCCCGGTCTTGACACGTTCGCGCAGCGGTTCCATCAGCCCGTAACGGACAGCGAGTTTGGACATGGTGGTGGATTCGCCGCCGGGCAGGACGAGGCCGTCCACGGAGTCCAAGTGCTCCGGGGACAGGACCTTCACGGCGCGCGCTCCCGAGGCTTCCAAGGCGACGAGGTGTTCGGCGACGTCGCCTTGGAGGGCGAGGACACCAACGGTGGGTGTGGCGGTCAAGTACGGCCTCGCTCGGTCGGCGGGAAGGGTTCGTGTCGGTGGTGGAGAGGCGGGGTGGTGAGCCGCGAACCCACCACCCCGCTCGCTCACGGATACGCCATTACCAGCCGCGTTCGGCGTAACGCTGGGAGTCGGACAGCTCATCCAGGTTGATGCCGACCATGGCCTCGCCCAAGCCACGGGAGACACGGGCGATCACGGCGGGGTCCTGGTAGTGCAGGGTGGCCTGCACGATGGCGTCGGCACGCTTGGCGGGGTCGCCGGACTTGAAGATGCCCGAGCCCACGAAGACGCTCTCGGCTCCCAGTTGACGCATGAGCGCGGCGTCGGCCGGAGTGGCCACGCCACCGGCGGAGAACAGGGGCACCGGCAGCTTACCCAGGCGCGCCACCTCCTTGACGATCTCGTAGGGGGCGCGCAGTTCCTTGGCGGCTCCGAACAGTTCGGGCTCGTCCAGGGTCCCCAGACGCTTGATCTCGCCGTTGATGGAACGCATGTGCCGGGTGGCCTCGACGACGTTCCCGGTGCCGGCCTCACCCTTGGAGCGGATCATGGCGGCGCCCTCGGCGATCCGGCGCAGGGCCTCACCGAGGTTGGTGGCACCACAGACGAAGGGGACGGTGAACGCCCACTTGTCGATGTGGTAGGCCTCGTCGGCGGGGGTAAGGACCTCGGATTCGTCGATGAAGTCGACGCCGAGGGACTCCAAGACCTGGGCCTCGACGAAGTGGCCGATGCGGACCTTGGCCATGACCGGGATGGAGACCGCCTCGACGATGCCATCGATCATGTCCGGGTCGGACATACGGGCTACGCCGCCGTCCTTGCGGATGTCGGCGGGCACACGCTCCAGGGCCATGACCGCCACGGCACCGGCGTCCTCCGCGATCTTGGCCTGCTCGGGTGTGACGACGTCCATGATGACGCCGTTCTTGAGCTGTTCGGCCATGCCGCGTTTGACCCGCTGCGTGCCGACGGCGTTGTCGGTGCTGTTCGATGCGTTGTTGGCCACGGTGGTGGGCTCCCGTTTTCGTCTGCTGGTTGGGGCACGACCCTGGGGTCAGGGCGTGGGCACTTCCTGAACGCGCTGCTCGACGAGACCGCGCGCGGGTACGCGGACGTTGTAGGCACCGCGCACCCTTGGGCCGGCCAACATCTCATCCTACTTCCACCCACTTCGGGGCGTTTGGCCAGATAGGCGTTTGTGGCTTCCGCATCGCTTCACAGCGCGACCCTGCGGGTTCAGCGGGCGGTCGTTCCGCCTTGGGGCAGAGCGGTTCCGGGGGCCCGATCGTCCATCTCGAAGTAGTGGGGCAGGGCCGCGGTTCCGGCCGGCCGGAGCAGGCGAACCAGACGGGAGCGGCGGGCCCTTCGGGTGTCGGAGACCGCGTCGTTGTGGAAGACCCGGGCCAGGTGCACTCCCCGAGCAGCGACGAGCACCTCGTCCAGGCGCGGGGCACAGGCGGGGCCGGAAGGGGTGTCCGTGTGTTCCAGGGCCTCGCGCAGGGCGGCGGACAGGGCGCTCTCGGCGAGTTCGCGCTCGTCGTCTCCGGCGCGGCGGGCCCGATTGGCGGCTTCGGCCAGGGCCCGAGCCTCCCCCGGCCGCAGGGCACCGGAGGCGGTGAGGTCCAGCACCGCTGCGGCCCGACGCAGCAGGGCCGCGTCCAAGGCCGCGCGTGCGATCTCCACCCGGTGGTGGAGGCGGTCCAGGCGGGTGGCGCGCCAAGAGAGGTAGAAGCCCAGCAACACCAAGAACAGCAGTGTCGCGGCCACGGTGGCCACAAAGGTCGCGTCGCCGGTCAGGACCGCTCACCTCGACGGAGCAGGGTCGTGCTCAGGGGTCCGTTGTCCAGGCGGACCCCCGCGATACCTTTCCGGTCGTACCCGGTGCTGGTCAGGACGGTCTCGTACACGTGCGCGATGTCGGCGGCGACGGTGTCCCAGTCATAGGCGCTCACGGCGGCGTGGGCGGCTCTGGACAACCGGGACCGACGCTGAGGATCGTCGAGCAGGGCGGCGGTCTGTTCGGCCAAGTGTGTCGGGTCACCGACTCGAAAGAGTGTGCCCGCGCGCCCGCCGTCCAGGACGGCGTCGAAGGCGGGGATGTCGCTGGCGACGATGGCGGCTCCGGCGGACATGGCCTCGGTGAGGACGATGCCGAAGCTCTCCCCTCCGAGGTTGGGCGCGCAGAACACGTCCGTGGAGTGGTAGGCGCGGATCTTGTCGGCGTCGTCGAGGCGGCCGAGAAGGACCACGCGTTCACGTACTCGCTCGGGGACCTCGGACAGGTCGGCCGTCCCGGGCCCCGCGACGAGCAGGCGCAGGCCCGGCCGCTGTGGGGCCAACCGGGCGAAGGCCGCCAACAGCACGCCCAGGCCCTTGCGAGGTTCGTCCAACCGGCCCAGGAACCCGATGGATCCGCCCGGTCCGGGCCACCCGGGAAGCGGCTCGGCGTGGGCGAAGCGCCGGACCGAGACCCCGTTGGGAATGAGCACGGCGTCGCCGCCCACGTGTTCGACGAGGGTGCGCCGTGCGGCCTCGGAGACGGCCACGCGCGCGTTGATCTTCTCCAAGGCCGCACGCAGGGCGGTGGAGGTGGCCGCCATCGCCCGTGAACGCGGGTTGGAGGTATGGAAGGTGGCCACGATGGGACCGTCCGCCGCCCAGCAGGCCAACAGGGAGACACTGGGCGCGGCGGGTTCATGGATGTGCAGGATGTCGAAGGCGCCCTCGGTGATCCAGCGGCGCACACGTGCGGCGATACGCGGGCCGAAACTGATACGGGCCACCGAGCCGTTGTAGGGCACCGGCACGGGCCGCCCGGCCGAGACCAGGTACGGAGGCCGTTCGTGGTCGCCGTCGCCCACCGGAGCCAGCACCGACACCTGGTGGCCCATCGCGATGAGCGCCTCGGCGAGGTCTCCCGCGTGCTGCTGGACACCACCGGGCACGTCCCAGGAGTAGGGGCACACGATCCCGACCCTGATCGGAGCCGTCATCGACCCCGCCCTCGGGGGGTCTCGTTCGAGGAGTCGATCCCGGAGCGTGCGGCGGCCTCGATCTCCCGACGTCGGGTCCGGTCCTGGTCGTGGTCCGCGCTGAAGACGGCTTGGAGCATGTGCCAGTCCTCGGGGTGTTCGGCGATGGCGCCCTCGAAGACGCGGGCCAGCGCTCGGGTGGTCTCCTGGACACGTGCGGCGCGGGAGGCGCCCTCGGCGACGGGGACCTCCTCGTGCACCCGTATGTTCCAGTACGGGCCTTCGTACCAGAGGGAGACCGGCATCAGGGCGGCGCCCGTGTTCAGGGCCAGGGCTGCCGGCCCCGAAGGCATACGTGCCTTCTCCCCGAAGAAGTCGACCTCCAGGCCGTTGCCGTTGATGTCACGGTCGGCGAGCAGGCACACCAGGCCGCCTTCGCGCAGGCGTCGGGCCAGCACTCCGACGGTGTTGGCTCCGCCGGTCAACGGCAGCACCTCCATGCCCAGGGATTCCCGGTAGGAGGTGAAGCGTCGGTAGAGACTCTCGGGGCGCAGACGTTGGGCGACGGTGGTCAGGGGGGTGCCCCGAGCCGCGATCCACGCTCCGGCGTGGTCCCAGTTGCCCATGTGCGGTAGAGCCGCGACGACACCGCGCCCGGACCGGACGTGCTCCTCCAAAACCTCCACACCGCTCTGCCGGGTGTGGGACAGGATGTGTTCTCGCCCCATGGCCGGCAACCGGAAGAGTTCGTAGTAGTAGCGCATGTAGGAACGCATCCCTGCCTTGGACAGAGCCCTGAGCTGGGCGTCCGTGGCGTGCGGGCCGACCAGCCTGCGCAGGTTGCGTTCCAGTCCCCGTGTGCCTGCGTCATGGGCGCGCCAGGACCGGTCGGCGATACGGCGAAAGACCGCCCGTCCCGCGCTCTCGGGCGAGCGTCGGACCAGTGTCCACCCGGCCGCGTAGGCCAGATCGGCCATGCGTTCGTCCACGTCGTGCTTTCCTCATCGTCTTCCATGGCCCCGCGCCCCTCAGGCGTCGTTGCCGGCCCTTCTACCCAGATCCTCGCCCCGTCCCCCGGTGTAGCCGGGGTCGTTGAGTCGGGCGCGGGTCTCGATCAGCCGTTGGAGGATGGTGAGCAGGCTCATCGCGGCCAGGAGCCACAGGCCACCTGCCAGGACGTAGGGCACACCGAGTTCACTCAGACCCACCGCGACCAGGATGACGATCAACCGTTCGGTGCGCTCGGCCACACCCACGTCGCAGTTGACGCCCAGGCCCTCGGCCCGCGCCTTGATGTAGGACACCATGAACCCGCTGATCAGGCAGAACAGAGTGAGTCCGGCCAGCAGCGGCTCGTCGCCCTCACCCACGAACCACCACATGAGTCCGGCCAGGATGGCCGCGTCGGCGACCCGGTCCAGACTGGAATCGAGGAAGGCACCGAAGGCGCTGGCACTGTCCTTGGCCCTGGCCACGGCTCCGTCGAGCATGTCGAAGAGGGCGAAGACGGTGATGACCACCGAACCCGCGTAGAGCTGGCCGCGAGGATAGAAGTACAGGGCGCTGACGACGACACCGGTGGCACCGATGATGGTGACGATGTTGGGCGTCAGGCCGATCCGGGCCAGACTCCGACCGAGCGGAGCGGTGACCCGGGAGATCATGGGGCGAAGGATTCTCAGCATGTCTTCTTGTGATCGTAGGACGGGAACGGTCGTGGAGGTGGGAGCCGCACCCGCTGGGGGTGGCGCGTCGCCGGACCGGACGTGCCCGCCCTAGGCCCGGGAACGGTCGGAAATCACCCTCGCGGCCAGTGTTCGGCCAGCTCGGCACGGGTCTGTTCCAGCATTTCGGGCAGCACCCTGGTCCGGCCGATCACCGGCATGAAGTTGCTATCGCTTCCCCACCGGGGAACGACGTGCTGGTGGAGATGGGCCGCGATTCCCGCACCGGCCACGGTACCGAGGTTCATGCCTACGTTGAAGCCCTGGGGGCGGTAGGCCGAAGTGAGGGAAGTGATGCCCGCCTGGGTGAGTGCGGCGATCTCCGCGATCTCCTCCTTGTCCAGCGAGGTGTACTCGGGAACGTGCCGGTAGGGACACACGAGCAGGTGGCCGCTGTTGTAGGGGTAGAGGTTGAGCACCACGTAGGCGTTCTCGCCGCGTGCGACGACCAGGCCTTCGGAGTCCGTCACTTCGGGCGCCCGGCAGAAGGGGCAACCGTCCTCGGCTCGAGGGCCGGTGGGTTTGCCCTCACCCTTGATGTAGGCCATGCGGTGCGGCGTCCACAAACGCTCCCAACCATCGGGGGCACCGGTTTCCGTGTCGGATCGACCGCCCACGCCGTTCTCGGGTTCGTCCTCGGCACCACTCATGGCTCGTCCGTCCCCTCGATGACCGTTTCGGTACTTCGCGTTCCAGCATAGGAGCGACCGGAGACGAGCGTGCCCAGGCGCCCCCGGCCAACGGCGAGGCCGAACGGTTCCGCCGGGCGCCGAGTGGGCCTATCCTCGCCTCTACTCCTGCGAGGCCGAGCACCAAGCCGCCTAGCCCGGCTTCTTGGCCTGGTACGGCCACCACCGGCCGCGCACCGGGCTCGGAGGGCGAGTCCCGGCAGCCCGTGTCACCGGCCTCACCGAACAGCCCCTCTAGAGACCGAGCAGGGTGCGCAGGTGACGCGGGGGCGGAGCACCGTGGGCGAGCATGGCGTCGTGCCGCTCACGTTCGGACCACTTCGGGCGGACCCGTCCGAGGTCACGTGCGATGTCGGCGATCTCGGACCGACCGACGTAGTAAGTGGACAGTTGGGCGCTGGTCAGCTCGGCACGGCGCCACTTGCCATGAGCCTCACCCTCCCCTTGGTGGCCTCGCTGGACCAGCAGGGTGATCGCCTCGGCCTCGGAGACGTCCTTGGTGTGCACCCTCACGTCCAGGATGGCGTTGAGGATCACGCGCAACCGCGTCTTGAGTTGGACCAGGCGCAGCGCCAGGTTGTCGCGGCGGCCGGAGACGTCGGTGCCCTCGGTCCAACCGTGTCGGGCCAGGACCGACTCCGCGTGCACCGCCCAGCCCTCGACGAAGGTGCCGCTCCATAGCACCCGTCCCACGCGGGTCGAACCCTCGTGGCGGGCCGCGTGGGTCGATTGGAGGGCGTGTCCGGGCAAGGCCTCGTGAGCCATGAGGCCGCGCAACGACACACCGTTGTACTCACGGTGAAAGGATTCTCGTCGCTCGCGGGACCAGTGCTGGGGCGGTGGCGCGACCGCCACCAGGGTGGGCTGCTCGACCACACGCGGGTCCAGTGGGCCGGGCGGGTCACAGTAGGCCACGGTCACGCCCCGCCGTGTCTCGGGCATGGGCGCCAGCCGGATCGGGGCATCGTGCACGGTGACGACGTCGAGTTCGCGCACACGCCGGTACAAGTGGGCCAGGGCCTCCTCTGCGATGGGCCACACCGTGTCGCCGGTGGTGGCGTGTTCGCGGGCCAGGGAGGCCAATACCTCGGCGACCTGGCCAGTGCGGCGGGAGCGACCCTCGTACTCGGCGGCCACCTCGGCCAACTCCTCCTCCGTGGCGATGAGGTCGCTTTCGGCCCGTACCAGCAGGGCCTCGGGGGAGAGTTCGGAGTCCAGCGTGTACCAGAGACGGGCGGCGAAGGCCCGTTCCCCCAGGCGTGGATCCGCGGTGGCGAACTCGGCTTCGGCACGCAGCCATGAGGCGTACTCCTCCACTGCCGCCAGAGCCGCCTCACGGGCTCGGTCGAGACCGGGTGGAGTGGTGGAGGAGGTGAGCGCCAAGGCGGGCAGGTCATCGGTGAGCAGCACCCGAACCCCGGACAATCGGTTCAAAGCGGTCTCGGCGTGCACACGGGGGATGCCGGGCCCCTCGGACAAGCGGTGACGCGCCGTGGAGAGCTGGTCGGGTAGGGCCGCGCAGCGAGCGGCCAAGGCCTCCAAACGCTCGGGGAGCGGTAGGGAGTCACGTTCGAGGAGGGGGGACAGGGCCTCGCCCGGTGTGTACGTGAGCGGGTCCCAGGTGTGGGGGCGCAGTTCCGTGGTGTGCCATAGGTCGGCGGACACACGGCAACGCAGGACTTCCAGGTCCACGGCGTCACCGGGCGGAAGCAGGTCCTGGTCGATCTCGTCCAGGGAGCCGAGCGCGTCGGTGAGGACCGCCACGCGCCGGACGTCGGCCTCGCTCGAGTGGTCCGTGAGTCGATGGGCACCACGGACGTCACCGAGCTCCAACGCCCACTCGGGGGCGTCGGACAACAGCGCGTCGAGTACCCCCTCGGCGACCTCGCGGAACCGTCGGGTCATCTCAGCGGCGTCGGCGGAAGAACTCATTCGGCCATGATGCCGGCACAGGGGTGTGTTCGGTGGATGCCGCCCGCCGCCATGAAGGTCGCCGCGCAGCGGGGAGCGCCTGCGGGCACGCCCGGAGCCCGGTTCCCGCCGAGCGGGAACCGGGCCGTGTTCGTGCGGGACCCCGGCCCGGGAGTGCTCCCGGTCAGCGCCAGGAGTTCTGGCCGCCGGTGGAGGTGGGCTGCTGCCCTGCCGCGCCCTCGGGGTCCCCCACCGTGATGGCGTGCTCGACGAGGGTGATGAGCGTCGACTTGGTGGAGGCCCGGTCTCGGGCGTCCACCTGGACGATGGGGATCTCCGGGCTGAGCGTGAGCGCGTCCCGGACCTCGTCCGCGGCGTGGGGGTAGTAGCCGTCGAACCCGTTGATCGCGACGATGAAGGGCAAACGCGCCTCTTCGAAGTAGTCGATCGCGGGGAAGCAGTCCGCCAGCCGGCGGGTGTCCACCAGCACGACGGCACCGATGGCGCCTTTGACCAGGTCGTCCCACATGAACCAGAACCGGTGCTGTCCGGGGGTACCGAACAGGTACAGGATCAGGTCCGAGTCCAGGGAGACACGGCCGAAGTCCATCGCGACCGTGGTGGTCTGCTTGTCCGGCGTCTTGGCGAGGTCGTCCACGCCGACGCTGGCGCTGGTCATGACCGCTTCGGTCGTCAGCGGCACGATCTCGGAGACGGAGCCCACGAATGTCGTCTTCCCGACACCGAAGCCCCCGGCGACGACGATCTTGACCGACGTCATCGCGTTCCCCCCAGCACCGCCTTCCTCGGCTGGGCTAGAGCTTGCGAAGTCCACTGAGCACCCTTTCAAGCAGGTTGGTGTTGGGGCGAGCTTCGTTATTGAGCGAAGACCTGATCTGGACCAGTCCCTGCTCGGACATGTCCGCCACAAGCACCCGCGCCACGCCGAGAGGCATCCGCAACAACGCGGAGATCTCCGCTACGGATCGCCATTCCCGGCACAGGTCACTGATCGCCTGCCATTCAGGCGTCAGCATGCCCGACTCGTTTCGGGCCGCATCGGTGGCCGAGATCAGCGCTTCCAGGGGAAGCTGTGACTTCGGCTTGGTACGGCCCTTGGTGACCGCGTAAGGACGCACCAGCGAGCTGGGCGCGCTCCCCGGCGCGGGTCGTTGGTCATACGGTTGTTGGATTGGTCGAGGAACATCTCCGCCGCCCGGCACGGCCGGCATCCCTCCGGTGGAGGGATGACCCGGCTGTTGGCCGAACCACGAGGCGCTCCCGGCATCTCTACTGTGAGGTGCCACCACTTCCTCCTGTCGGTGGTGGATCAGTGGATTCCCGAGGTACGCGCCGTTGGTGTCAGCGCCCTCCCGGCCCGCTCGACGAGCAGGGTCATCTCGTACGCGACCAGACCCAGGTCGCTTTCGGCCGCCGCGAGGACCGCGAGACAAGAGCCGTCGCTGATGGCCATGATGAGCATCAGCCCCCGCTCCATCTCCACGACGGTCTGGGCGACCGCTCCACCCTCGAACACCCGAGCCGCGCCCTGCGTCAAGCTGGACAACCCAGAGGCGATCGCGGCCAGCTGGTCGGCCCGGTCGGCCGGGAAGCCCGCGGACGACGCCAACGGAAGGCCGTCGGATGAGACGACGATCGCGTGGGCGACATCGGGCACCCGGTCGGCAAAGTCAGTGATCAACCAGTTGAGTTCATTCACCTGTCGACTCATCTGATCTCCTGTCCAAGTTCGCCGGCTGGTCTTTCGGCACTGCTACCGCCGGCACGGCATGTGACAGCACTGCCTCTGCGAACTGCCCGGCCCCTCCCGTGGGGGAGACCGGGAGTCTGGTGTTCTGTTCTTATCAAGTGACGGGTGTGGTGCGTCCGAGAAGCTCGGTAGATGCTATTGCATCCTGCTTCCAGAACTGAGAGGGACCCCGTCCCACCACTGGCCACCTGGGTCACTCTCCCGCCGAGCCATCGCCGATGCGGTTACGCCCATCACGGATGCCCTTCTGCAGACCCGAGAAGCGGTTACGGACACGGTCCGCGCTCCGGGTAGGCATCTGCTTGAAGTTCTCCGGCTTGGGCGCGGTCCCTGGAACAAGGTTTGCCTTGGGAACCCGTTTTGGCAAGCCCGAAGTGGTGAGACCACCCGCGAGCGGTTCGGCGGCGGTACGCGCGGCCTTCCATCCACGGTCGGCGGCGGAGTTCCAGTCCTGTTCAGAACGCGGGTTCTGGTCGGTCCGTTGGGCGGGTTCCCGTGCGGGCGCACCGCTCTCCGGAGCCGCCGGCACCTGCTGGATCGGACCGGTTTCGGTCGCGTCCACGGTCGGTCCGCCACTGCGGCGCTTGAACCAGTTGGACTCGATCGCGTCGAAAATCGGTAGCGAGTCGGAACCCTCTCCGCCGGGTGTGGGCGGCACGACGGTGTTGTTCGGCCCCTGAGCACCACCGTAGCGTCGGGAGAGATAGGCCGTGGAACCGTAGCCCTCACGCGTATCCGCACCGGCGCCGCGCCAACCGTCCGTCCCACCGGGGTCGCCCTGCCCTGGCTGTCGGGGCTGCTCCGCACCAGGCGCGTGGTCCCACTGGGAGACGGCCGGGAAGGATTCGGTACTGGCCTCGGTGGGTTCCGGGTTCTGGTGGGGCTCCCCGTCGAAGGCCTCGCTCCGGTGGGCTCCAGTGTCGAAGGCACCGCCGGAGCGGGACCCCACGCCACCGAAGGCGTCGTAGCCGTCGGTCTCGCGCCGTTCGTCCTCGGTGGGCCGGCGGAACGCTCCGGTGTCGGAGGGCCGGCGGAACGCTCCGGTGTCCGAGGAAGGACGACTGAACGCTCCGGTGTCCGAGGGCCGGCGGAACGCTCCGGTGTCCGGGCCACCGAACGTACCGGTGTCGGTGTTGCGCGGAGCCGGGTCGAACAGGCTCCGACCGCTCGCCTCCGGCTGCGGCTCTTCCTCCTCCGGCACGTCGTAGGGGTCCACCACGGACCCGGTGCCGTTGTCGAGGGCACCATTGCCGGGAGAGAGCCCTTGGGCCCGGTTGGGGGGCTCCCAGACCGAACCGCTGCTGTCGGTGTTCCACAGGTCCTGGCCGCTGGGCGGGTGCTCCTCGGAACGGACTCCGCCGGGCGTGCGCTTGGGCAGGCCGCCCAGCTCACCGGGAGAGGCCTCCCCGGCGTTTTGGTCCTGCCATGGGTCGCCCGGTTCGTCGGCGGCCGGGGTGGCGGCGAAGGCCGCCTCGGCGTCGGCGAAGGTGTCGGGGACTCCTGCGGAGAGTTCGGCACGGGACTGAGTGCCGCCGAGGGCGTGCTGGTTCTCGACCGGAGTGATGAGCAGGTCCGGCGGGAAGATCACGCTGGCGGTGGTTCCGCCACCGTGGGCCTCCTTCAGGGTCAGCTTGATCCCGTGGCGGTGCGCCAGGCGCGAGACCACGAACAGACCCATGCGGCGCGAGACCGCGACGTCGATGACCGGCGGCGCGGCCAAGCGGGCGTTGATCGCCGCGAGGTCGTCCGGGGCCATACCGATACCACTGTCGGTCACGTCGATCTGGACGGCACCGCTGTCCAAGACCTTGGCGCTGACCAGCACCTCGGTGTCGTGCGGGGAGAAGGCGGTGGCGTTCTCCACCAGCTCGGCGACGAGGTGGATGACGTCGTTGACCGGGCGGCCGAGTACAGAGATGTGGGAGGGTGCGCGCACGTTGACGCGCTCGTACTGCTCGACCTCGGAGACGGCGCCACGGAGGACGTCGACGAGCGGGACGGGTTGGGCCCACTTACGGGTGTTGTCCTGGCCGGACAGAACCAGGAGGTTCTCGTTGTTGCGCCGCATACGCGTGGCCAGGTGATCCAGCTGGAAGAGGTCGGACAGGCGGTCGGAGTCCTGCTCGGACTGCTCCAGACCGTCGATCAGACGCAGCTGCCGTTCCACCAGGGTCTGGCTTCGGCGGGAGAGGTTGACGAACATCGCGTTGACGTTGCTGCGCAACGCGGCCTCGTCGGAAGCCAGTGTCAGGGCGACACGGTGGACGTCGTCGAAGGCTCGTGCCACCTCACCGATTTCGTCCTGGGTGTCCACCTCGATGGGCGTGACCCGAACGGTGTCGGGGACGGACCCGGCCTCCTGCATCCGGTTGATCGCCTCGGGCAGGTCGCGCTCGGCGACGCGGCGGGCGCCGTCCTCCAAGGTCCGCAGGGGACGCACCAGGGAGCGAACCACCAGCGAGGTGAGGATGAAGACGGCCAGGAGCACGCCGGCCACGATGACGAGGTCGAGGATGGTGCGGGTGAGCGCCGTGCCACGGAGGTCGTTGGCGTCGCCGGCGATGCGCTCGGCCAGGCTGGTCTCGACCGTCTGAAGACGTTCCAGGGCGACATCGGCGATGTTGCTGTAGTCCTCGGGACCGTCGTTGGCGGTCACACCGGTGAGGTCGTCCCCACGGTCGGCGCGGTACATCACACGCATACGCATGGTGGAGACCTGGCTGACCTCCAGACCGGTGAAGTGCTCATCGAAGATCGAGCGCTGTTCGGGGCTGGCCGCCTGGACGAAGTTGGAGATCTCGTTCTCGTAGCGGGCCCGGCTGGAGTCGATGGCCTCGGAGATACCACCGGTCATCGAGTTGCGGGACAGGGAGTGCCCCATCAGCGCGGTCTCGTAGGAGAGCTGGTCGCGCGCGTTCGACAGCGCGGTGAGGGCTCGGACGCTCTCCCGCAGTTCGGTGTCGTTGGTCTGGTCCGCGATCGTCTGGTTGAAGTCCGCCAGGGACCGGACGATGGTGCGGTACTTGGTGACCACCGGAAGGACCGTGATACGGGTCTCGTCGACCTCCGTGCGCAGAGCCTCCAAGGTGGCGAGCTGACTTCGCATGGTGGAGAGCCGGCCTTGGGCCAGGTCACCGTCCATCTCGCCCATGTCGTCGAGACGGGCGGTGAGCGTGCTCTGGAGGTCGCGGGAGGAATCCCGCTCGTCGTCCAACTCCTGCCGCAGGGAGTCCGAGCGGCTGCCCGGATCCGCGCTGTCGGAGATGTAGACGGCGCTGGCCGTGCGTTCGCGGCCCAACTGATTGGCCAGCTCCACGATCAGGACACCGACTTCGGCTCTGTCCTCGATGTGGGCGTGGGTGACCGTGGAGACCGAGGCCTCGTAGACCCTCAGGCCGCCGAGCGCGAGCGCCACGGCGGTGGGAATGACGATGAGGGCCACCAGTCGGGAACGCACCCGCCAGTTACGTGGCCGCCACCAATCGTCTGTACGCCGGGGCGTGGCATCGGCGTTATCGGCCTTTGTCNNGGCGTGGCATCGGCGTTATCGGCCTGTGCCGGCTCGCTTCGCGCGCCGGCCCCGTTCTTCGTCGCTCGTGTCGACACGGACCCTCGCAACCTTTCGTGTCACCGCCTCGAACGGCTGTTGAACCCAGGGTTTGAACCGCTCCGGACCAAAAAATCGGTATAGACCACATGGTCCACCAGATGCAGGAAGCGGTGGGAGTGTGGGGAGATGTGAAGACTGTCCGCCGGACTCGCCTGGGAGGAGAGGAGCCGCGCACCATCTACATCAAGGTGCGCGTGCGGTGGATAGCGTATCAATGGGCGCGAAGCGCTCGCTTCGGTCGTTTGGCACCAAACAGCAAGATCAACTTTGGACGTCCAAGACCATAATGCCTCCCGTGTCCACATTATGACCAATCCCCCAGGTCAGGCAGGCCGACCGAAACCCCCTGGGCAGCAATGTAACTATTTGGACACACCCCCGTTTTGCTACTAAGAGTGACAGTTCGTGACAAAAAGGTGTCACGTACGCGCAGGTCCCCGAAGGGCAACCAGCTGAACGCCCCACCGCGCCACAAACCAGTTACTTATAGTAGTAATATCAGGACAAAGAGTTTCGATTTCGTGTCGAAGCAGGCCGGGGCGGCGCAGCGTATTTCGGTCAACCTCTTCCTACCTCTGAGCGCCACCCTCCCGTGCACGCCCGGTTCGTCCGCTCCGTCCGCTCCCATGGTCGCGAGCCCCCTCGACGAAGACGCCCTCGAAGCGCTGAGAATCGAGCGAAACGGAAGAGGGCTCCCACGACTCCGCAGCACCTCCAGAGGAGCCGCCGGCGCACGTCCTCTCCCCGCGCACCGTCAGTGAGGCCACCACCGGTGGCTGCCGCGGTGATGCCCCCGGTCGGCTCGGTGACGGTCGCAGACCGAACACACCGCTGTGCCCTCTCCCTCGACCCGGTGGAGACGCCGCGCTCCGACACCGCCGAGGCCTTCATCGAACTCGACGGCGCCGAACGCGCCGAATTCCGGTCGACCGCCGCGCGTGACCGACTCCCGCCGCTCGTACCGAGAACAGGTCCGTCCCTTCCAGGAGATGTCGTCCAAAACGACCGCGTGTTCCCGCGTCAGTGCGCACGGTCCGGGTCCGGCCGTGGACCCGCGGGGCGGAGTCCACGAGTCGAAGGGCCCGAAGCATCGATGGATGCTCGCCAAGGGCCCCGTCCATGGTCGGGAGGACCCGTACCGGGCCCGCGACCGCTTCGAGCCCTGGCGCTGGGAATACACGGCCTGATACGCCGCCTCGAGCGGAACGGTTCCGTTCAGGGAAGGGAGTCAGACCTGGGAACCGACTCTGACCTCGAAGGTGCCCAATTCACCGGCGTCGACGAACAGTTCGTCGTCCGACTCCAATTCCGCGGTGGTGATGGGCAGCAACGCCCGGACCCGCTCCGGCCCCGAGAGCAGCCAGGGGGTGTTCGGGTCGACCCGACCTCGGCCGTTCTCCAGTTCCTCCACCCAGGTGCTGAGCTCCAGCGGTTCCCCGTCGAGTTCGTCGGCGGTGGTCAGGACCGGCCCCAGGCTCAGCTGCACCGGTTCTCCCACGGCGTCCAACCACAGGCAGGCCGGGGTGTAGGCGTGGCCCTCCCCCTCTCCCACCGAGAGCGCCGCCACACCCACACAGGCCATCCGGGCCTCGGGCAGGACGGCGTCGTCCACCCCCGTCACCAGGTCGGGGGCGATTCGCAACTCACGGTCCCCCATACGTACCGGCACCACCGTCCTGGGTACGACCGGTGCGCACATGCGTGTTTCCGGTTCCACGATGATTTCGATGGCGCCCTCGACCGCGCGTTCGTGTGCGGCCTCCAGTGCCCGGAGACCGCCCTCCAACAACCGTTCGAGAGAGACCTCGTCAGGACTGCCCAGCACGTCTTGGTCGTCCACGGCCCCGGCTCGTGTGCCGCCACCGCTGGGCGACAAATAAGTGACCCACCGCAACGTTCCCACTCCTTCGCTCTGTGCGCCGCGCGCTCCTCACGCGACGGTCGTGGCCGAAGCCCACTCCACACCCTCGCCCCGGCCCGGGTGGAAAGGATCGGTACGACGGCGTCGGCTCGAGTCCACCCCCATCTGTCGGCCGTCGGCCGAGTACCGACCGGGTGAGGGCGACCTGACCTGCCAGGAGGGCCAGTGGTCCTTGGCCCCCTCCAGCGCGGTACCTTCCACCGTCCCACGCTGTATCGGTGGAGTTCTGCCCGGCTGCGGGACTTCACCGGAGGAGTTCACCGCGGGCCCCTCAGGGAACGACGACCGGGCCATGTTCCTTACCGGTGCCGGCGCAACCCCGACAGGGTTCGTCCACCCGCCGCCACACGATCACACCGCTGACCTCCCTATGCGGCCTCTGCGGCCGCCACCACCCCGTGCCGGAACAGTACCGACACTCGTTCCCCTCCCGATCGCACCATCCGCAAGCGTCGATGGCGCATCGGGCGTGGATCGGCTCCCCCGTCGGATCCATGCGCTCCCCGTTCCCGAGAAAGCGACCAGCTTTGCACAGAGGGTGATCACCGGTCCAGAGGAAGGCACGAAGTCGATTCCCGGGCGGGGGCGCGCACGCGGGCCCGTGGTGTCCTCCCGTCCTGGCTCACCCGGATTCGCGGATCACCAGGCGGGTTTCCAGCATGACCGTCTCCGCTTCCGTGGTGCGCGGGATGGCCACGTCCACCAGCAGGCGCGCCATCTCCCGCCCCATCTGCACGGTGGGTTGGTGAACCGTGGTCAGCGACGGCGAGCTGTGCTGAGCCATGGGGCTGTCGTCGAACCCGACCAGGGCCACGTCCTCGGGCACGTTCAGGCCGCGTTCGCGCAGGGTTCGGATGGCCCCGATCGCCATCATGTCGGAGGCGACGAACAACGCGTCGGGGACACTGCCCCGGTCCAACAGCGCGGCCATGGCCTCGGCTCCACCGTCGACGCTGAAGTCGCCTTGGATCACCAGGTCCTCGTCGATCTCCCGGCCGGCCTCCTCCATCGCCTCGTGGTAACCCCGCAGTCGCCCCACACCGGCGTTCATGTCCTGGGGTCCGGTGATGGTGCCGACGCGTTCGTGACCGGCCTCCAGTAGGTGCCGGGTGGCCACGCGCCCGCCTTCCACGTTGTCGATGTCCACGTAGAAGGGCGCGGGCACCGCTTCGGAGTAGGGGCGGCCACCATGCACCACCGGGACACCGGAGTCGGCCAGTCGGACGGTGAGGGGGTCGTCACGGTGCAGGGAGACGAGCATGGCACCGTCCACGTGCGATCCACTGAGGTAATCGCCCACCCGCTTGTGCTCGACCTCACCACGGGCGGTGGTGAGCATGAGCTGGAGGTCTCGTTCGTGCAGTACCGAACTGACGCCGCGGATGACGTCGGCGAAGAAGGGATCCGCGAACAGGCGATCTCGCGGCTCGGAGACCACCAGGGCGACCGTGTCGGTACGCCGGGTGACCAGTGTGCGCGCGGCCTGGTTGGGGCTGTATCCCAGTTCCGAGATGGCGTTGTGCACGGCCTCACGGGTGCGCGGACTGACTTGGGAGGAACCGTTGATCACCCGAGAGACGGTGCCCCGCCCCACGCCGGCCCGCTGCGCCACCATTTCCAGGGTCGGTCGTTGTCGACCGCCACTCTTGGCCACTTCGAGGCTCCTTGGAGATGTACCTTCCGCCCGGACGTTCCGGACGGTGGGCGTGGAGGGCACGGGGCGGTGGGACCCCCGAAGGGAGGTCCCACCGCCGCTCATGGTTCACCGTGTGGGGAACCTGCCGGTCCTGGCCAGTTCGGCGTACCAAAGGCCCGTGTCCTTGACGATGCGCTCCTGCGTCTCGTAGTTCACGTGCACGATGCCGAATCTGCGGGAGTATCCCCACGCCCACTCGAAATTATCCAGAAGCGACCACGCGAAGTAGCCACGCAGGGGGACTCCGGCCTCGATCGCCTCCTTGGCGGCCCTCAAGTGGCCCTCGTAGTAGTCGGTGCGGTCGGCGTCGTGAACGGCGCCGTCCTCACTGACCCTGTCCTCGAAGGCGCATCCGTTCTCGGTGACGTACAGGTCGATGCCACCGCTCTCCCCCGCCAGACGCTGGAGGACGTCGAACATGCCGCTGGGGTCGATCTCCCATCCCATGTGGGTGACGGGCAATCCCTGCGAGACGTGGACCTCCTCGGGGGCCGCGCCCAGCCAGGCCTCGCCCTCACCACTGACCAACGCCGGGTCCAGGCCCTTGGCCGAGCCCGCGACGAACTCCGGGGAGTAGTAGTTGACACCCAGGAAGTCCAAGGGCGCGGAGATCGTGGCGAGGTCCCCCTCCTTGACGAAGGAGAAGTCGCTGATGTCGGCGAGGTCCTCCAGGACGTCCGCGGGGTAGGCCCCCTTGAACAGGGGGTCGGTGAAGATCCGGTTGCGTACGCCGTCGGCTCGGCGGGCGGCCCGCACGTCGGCGGCGTTGGCGCCATGGGGGCGGATGACGGCCTGGTTGTGCGCCAGGCCGACCGTGGCGTCGTGGCCGGTGGAGCGGAGCGCCTCGACCGCCAGCCCGTGACCGAGCAGCAGGTGGTGGGTGGCGGCGAGGGCGGCGGCCGCGTCCTTGTGTCCTGGGGCGTGGTGGCCGTTGTGGTAGCCGAGGAAGGCCGAGCACCAGGGTTCGTTGATGGTCATCCAATGGCAGACCCGATCACCGAGGGCGTCGGCGACGACCTTGGCGTAGTCGGCGAAACGCAGGGCGGTGTCACGAGCCGGCCAACCGCCCGCGTCCTCCAAGGGCTGGGGGAGGTCCCAGTGGTAGAGGGTGGCCCAGGGCTGGATCCCGGTCTCCAGGAGGTTGTCGACCAGACGGTCGTAGAAGTCGATCCCCTCCTGGTTCACCTTGCCGCTTCCCTCGGGAATGATCCGCGGCCAAGCGATGGAGAATCGGTAGGCACCGAGGTTGAGCCGCTTCATCAGCGCGACGTCCTCGGCGTAACGGTGGTAGTGGTCGTCGGCGGGGTCACCGGTGTCCCCGTTGAGCACCTTGCCCGGAGTCTCGGCGAAGGTGTCCCAGATACTGCGGCCTCGGCCGCCTGCGGTGGTGGCGCCCTCGATCTGGAAGGAGGCGGTGGCCGCCCCCCAGAGAAAGCCCTCGGGGAAATCGTTGGGGTTGTTCACTTCTTCGGTACGCACCTTCCATGACGAGGCGACATCGCGTTTGGGAGCGCTCCCACAACGGAATCAGAACCAGCCTGTCGAGTCAACGCGTAAGAGCGCCGCCGCAACCCAACCGTTACTTGCCTCACACGATCCGAACGCCCGAAACGGGCACGCTCTAAAGAGCCGAAACGAGCACGGTCCGGGCCCCGACGGGTCGGGGCCCGCTTTTCCACTCTTCGGTCCCGCCCTACTCGTCCACGCCCATGGGGATGACGATGCCCTGCCAGCGCTCCTCCATGAACTCACGCACCTCGGGGCCGTGCAACAGTTCGTTGAGACGCACGATGTCCTCGGCCTCGATGTCCTCCGAGCGCACCACCAGACCATTGCCGTAAACGCTGCCCTCGGTCTCCTCCCAGGCCAGGGCGTTGGCGGTCTCGGCCAGGTTCGCTTCCAAGGCGTAGTTGCCGTTGACCACGGCCGCGTCCACGTCCTGGAGCGAACGCGGCAACTGCGCGGCCTCGATCTGGGTGAGCGTGATGTCCATCGGGTTGTCCTCGATGTCGGACTCCGCGGCGTTCTCACCGGCGCCGTCTGTGAGGGTGATGACCTCGTGCTCGGCCAGCAGATGCAGCGCTCGGCCCATGTTGGACACGTCGTTGGGAACCGCGATCTCGGCTCCCTCGGGCAGGTCCTCCAAGTCGGCGAATTCCTCGGAGTACAGGCCGAAGGCCTCGAGGTGGACGTCGCCCACGTACTCCAGATCGGCACCGGGATCACCCTCCAGGTACTCCTCCAGGAACGGAAGCGTCTGATAGTAGTTGGCGTCCAGTTCCCCCTCGGCCAAGGCCGCGTTGGGCTGGTTGTAGTCGGTGTACTCGACCACCTCGATGGCCAGTCCCACGTCGGCGGCCAGTTCCTCGTCGACGAAACGCAGAACCTCGGCGTGCGGCATCGGTGTGGCGCCCACACGCAGGGTCACCACGTCGTCGTCATCACCGCCACCGCCCTCCTCGGCACGCTCACTGGGACTTCCACATCCCGTGAGCAGCACGGCCACCGCGCCGAACACGACGGCCCCTCGCCACACGTTCGCGTTCCCTGCCATGTCCTTCTCCTCATCGTCGGTTCCGAACGATTCCTGACGGGGGACGGGGGAAGGGGCGTGGACTCAGCGCCGGGACAATCTGCGCACCATCAGGTCGCCCAGGCTCTGCGCGACCTGCACGATGACCACGAGCAGGATCACGGTCGCCCACAGGTAGTGATCGTTGAAGCGTTGGTAGCCCTCACGGATGGCGAGGTCTCCAAGACCACCACCACCGATGGCGCCGGCCATCGCCGAGTACGAGATGAGCGTGACCACGGTCATCACCAGGCCCGCGATCAGACCCGGCATGGCCTCGGGCAGCATCACCTTGCCCACGATGGTGGCCTTGCGCGTACCCATGGCGTGCGCGGCCTCGATGACCTCACGGTCCACTTCGCGCAGGGAGGTCTCCACCAAGCGTGCGAAGAAGGGGATGGCGCCGATGCTCAACGGCACGATGGCCGCCGTGGGGCCCAGCGTGGTGCCCACCAGGAAGCGGGTCAACGAAAGCACCGCCACCATCAGCACGATGAAGGGCAGGGAACGGCCGATGTTGACGATGGCGCTCAGTACCGCGCGCACGGCCGGAGCGGGGATGAGGCCGCCCTTGTCGGTGGCCACCAGCAGCACGCCCAGGGGCAGTCCGAAGAGCACGCTGAAGACCGTGGCCCACCACACCATGTAAACGGTGTCCATGGTGCCCAGCCACAGGCTGGGCCACATGTTCGGCCAATCCCGCACGAAGTCGAGGACCGCGGTGACGGCGTTGCCGTCCTGGGCCAGGAAGAGGATTTCGTCGGTGGTCACTTTCCGGCCTCCTCGACCAGCAGGCCGTTCTGGGACAGGTACCTGAGCGCCTCGGCACGGCGAGCACCGCTCATGTCGACGCTGAGACGGCCCACGGACTGGCCGGCCACCCGCTCCACGCCGCCGCCGAGGATGTTGACGTCCACGTCGAAGCGTCGGGTCAGTTCGGACATGAAGGGCTCGTCGAAGGAGCGCGGGTAGGTGATGACCACCGTCTCGGAGCCACCGATGTCCGGCAGGGGGAAGAGCGAGCGCGCCAACAAGGAGCCGGGGGTACCGATCAGGTCCAAGACCCGGCCTGCCTCACGGAACCCGCCGTTCTCCATGATCGCGGCGGAGTCGCAGATCCGCTTGATCACGTCCATCTCGTGGGTGATCAACAGGATGGTCAAGCCGAGTTCGTCACGCAGGCGACGCAGCAGCGCCAGGATGGATTCGGTGGTCTCGGGGTCCAGGGCCGAGGTGGCCTCGTCACTGAGCAGGACCCGCGGGTCCGAGGCCAGGGCGCGGGCGATGCCCACGCGCTGCTTCTGACCACCGGAGAGTTGGGAGGGATAGGCACGGGCCTTGTCCCCCAAACCGACCAGTTCCAGGAGTTCCCCCACGCGGGTGGCCCGCCGGGCACGGGAGACTCCGGCGACCTCCAGGGGAAACCCGACGTTCCCGGCGACTGTGCGTGAGGAGAGCAGGGCGAAGTGCTGGTGCACCATGCCCATCCGACGGCGGGCCGCGCGCAATCGACCGCCGCGCAGTGCGGTGAGTTCCTCACCGTCGACGTTGACGACGCCGGCGTCGGGGCGTTCCAGGAGGTTCACCGAGCGCAGGAGCGTGCTCTTTCCGGCACCGCTTTGACCCACGACTCCGTAGATCTCACCGGCCTCGACATGCAGGTCGACCCCGTTCAGGGCGTGCACCTGGCGATTCTTCAACCTGTAGGTCTTGTGGAGACCCACTGCGTCAATCACGGTTTTCCCATCGACATGTGGCGGTGGTGTCGCAGCTCTCGCCCACGGGCGAGGAGGGGTGTGCTGGACTCAGCGTGGGTTCGACGCCCACGTCCGAGCGTACGAAGAGCTCGGAGGGCGGGCGGCTGCGACGCGCCGGTGGTGCCGGCGGTCGAGGGCTCCGGGCGGGGCCGAGGCGGCGCAAGGGACACCGGGCGTGATCCTCGGAAGGCCTGGGGCGGGGCTCAGGAAGTACAGCGGGGCATGCGACAATGACCGCCGGGCAGGGGAACGCACCGCCGGGTGGCGTCCGCCGTGGTGGCGAGGGTCGCTTCGTAGTGCTCAAGAGCCATCACGGCACCAACTCAACCACGAACCCACAGGCCGGTTCAGCAAAATTCTTAACCTAATCATGGTTATTTATCCCACATTGACCGGTTTAATGGGGACTGCGATCACTCCCTCTCCCTCAAGACCCCCAGGAGTGCCTACACTCATTACCATCCCGTGACCCTCGCGCCACCATTCGAGGGGCCGCAGGCCCGTGAGGACGAGCGCTCTGCCGGATCCGGGAAAGACGACAGCAGCGTCCACGGCGCCTCATGCCCGCAGGGGGCGTACGTGGGCACGAGGAGCGACCACATCGTGCAGTCCGACGACCTGAACAGAGTGGACGACTACGCCGACTTCTGGGCGCCCGACCGCACCTGGCGGGAGAGCCTCGCCGACTGTGCACGCCCACTCGCCCACGTGCTACGTCCCGGCCTGGGTTCGGGCCGCACTGCGGCACTGGCCATCGTCCTCTTGGCCATCACCGGAGCCCCCGCACCCGCCGCCGCGACCCTGGCGCCTCGGGAGCCGGAGAACATGCAGACCCTGGAGGCACGGGCCGAAGCCCTCAGTGAGGAGTACAACGGGGAACTGCGCGACATGGAACAGGTGATGGAGGAGGCCGAACGCGCCCAGGACCGCGCCGACTCCACCCGTGAGGACGTGGAGGCGGCGCGCGAACAGGTGCGTTCCCTGGCGGTCGCCACCTACACCAGCAGCGGTATCGACCCCTCCATGTCGCTGTTCGTGGAGGTGGAGCCGGACGAGGTCATCGAACGCGCCGTGGTGATCGACTACCTCTCCACCAGCAACCAAGAGAAGATCGACCAACTCGATCAGGCGCTCTCCCGGGATGAGGTCGCCCAGGCCAACGCCGAGGAACAACTGGCCGAGGCGGAGTCCGACCTGGACGAGCTGGAAGATCGACGCATGGAAGTGCGTCGACTCATCGCCGACCACCCGAACCAGCCGATGCGGCCGCCGGACAACATCACTCCGCGCACCGAGCAGATGCGTGACCTGGCGATCGAGAAATTCGGGCGAGGCGACGACGTGGGTGGCGTGGGCTGCTACAGGGCCGTGGGCGGCTGGGTCGTGGGCGAGCACCCCAAGGGACGTGCCTGCGACTTCATGGTCGACGGCAACGGTTCCACGCCCTCGGCGGAGCAGGTCCAGCGCGGTTGGGACATCGCGAACTGGGCCCGGGAGAACGCCGATGACCTGGGGGTCATGTACGTGATCTACCGCCAGCAGATCTGGGACGTACGTCGTGGGGACACCGACTGGCGTCCGATGGCGGACCGGGGAAGCATCACCGAGAACCACTTCGACCACGTGCACATTTCGATGTTCTGATAGGGGGACGAATCCCGTCTGTTGCGGGATTCGTCCCCCTCAC
>NZ_ANBD01000072.1 GCF_000341005.1 Nocardiopsis alkaliphila YIM 80379
AGCTTAAGGATCACTGGTCCGTGTCCGAATTGACTTGACACATTCCGGTCCCGCGTAATCCTCCAGCACACGCCTACACTGAAGGTCGGGGCCATGACTCATGGCGCCGACCACTGGCACCGCTCAAGGAGCCGCATGACCATCGCCGAACATCGCTCACCGCACGAAACTCCGGCGCTTCCGATGAGCCCCGAGCTATTCGAGCGCTTGGCCAGACAGGCGTTCGAGGCCGACCGTGTTCGCATGGAGATGTTCAATGGGAAGGTCTGGGTCCACAAGGTGACCGACGGGGCGCACGCCGGAATCCTCACGTGGCTGATGCGCGAGTTCATCGCCCATCGTCCTGACCTCGACCTCATCACCAGCGGGTTGGGGCTCAAAATCGACGCCTACCGCAAAGGCCGGGCCCGCCCTGATGGGATCCTCGCTCCGGTCGGCCATTTTGACGACGCGGGTGAGTGGGCCGACCCCGAAGGTGTCCTCGCCGTTGTCGAAGTGACCTCGTGGGACGCTGATACCCATGCCCGAGACCGCGTCGAGAAGCCCGCCGCCTACGCGGCGACGGGCATCGGTGTCTACCTGCTGGTGGATCGCGACGCCAACGCCGTCGTGGTGCACAGTCGCCCCGTTCAGGGCCAGTATCTGGACCGCAGCACTCATCTCTACGGCGAGGCCGTCCCTGTCCCGGGTGCGGGGGTCGTCCTGGACACCGAATCGCTCAAACGCTTCGCCCGTTGATAGGCGAGGGCCGTATGCGCCGGGTAGGCCCGCTCACGTGAGTATCTCCGGTGCTCGCGAGCCGGTCCTGGCGCTGGAAGTCCGGTCAGGCCGGGTCGTGTTCGGCTCGTCTGGCGGCCGAACCGGACAGCAGCAACGCCAGCCCCGCCCAGCCCACGTCCGCCACGGTCATCACCAGCCGGGACAGTATCGCCACCACCAGGGCGGCGCCGGCGTCCACCACCGGGGCCAACGCCACCACCAGCACCACCTCGCGCACCCCCAGTCCGGCCGGGGCGAACACCACCAGCAATCCCAGGGTCCAGGCCAGTGCGTAGGCGCCCACCGCCGGCCCCACCGATGCCAGGGCGTCCCCACCGACCGCCCAGGTCAGCAGCCACACGTGCGCGCCCAACGGCACCCACGCCACCAGGGTCCACCCCACGGCGGTCGTCACCGCACCTCCATCGATCCGCAACGGACCCGCCTCGGCGACCTCCCGGAACCTGGCGAAGGGCCGTGCGACCAGTCCGATTCCCCACCCCAACACCCGTGGGTGCAGACAGGCGAGCAGCATCGGCGCGGCGGCCAGCGCCCACCACCAGCGG
>NZ_ANBD01000073.1 GCF_000341005.1 Nocardiopsis alkaliphila YIM 80379
GCTCACCGCCACCGTCACCGCGATCGCCACCAGGGTGGCGGCGGCACCGCGTGAGCGGGGCACGTTCCAGTCCCGGGCCAGTTCCACCTGGGCCACGAACGCCCACACCGAACCCGGCAGGTACTTGCCGAGCTGTCCGACGAACATCACCCGCGCCGCCACCGGTCGTGGCAGTGGTGAACCCAGCCCGGACAGGAGGGAACGCCAAGCCAGCATCTGCGCGGCCAACCCCAGCATCCCGGCCAGGACGGCGCTCGGCAGCACCCACAGGGGGAGTTCGGCGACGGCCTCGCGCGCCTGGGACCAGTTCGCGTACAGGGCCGCCCCCGCGCAGGCGCACACCACCAGCAGTAGGACGAGGCGCACCCACGCGTTACGTCGAAGCCGAGTCAGCACACCGCCACCCTAGTGCGGTGAGCGGGCGGGCCCACCGGCTCGACCCTGCCCCGTGATCTTGCCACCAGAGGCAAGGAAGACGCTTTCCTTGCCTCTGGTGGCAAGATCATCCCGGTTGAGGACCCGTGAGTCGCACCGCCAACATTTCCGGACATACCGAATGGTCGGTGGCGGCCACGACCCGGAAAAAGCCAACACGTAGGGTTGGCCGGTATGAGTGGTGCTAACGACCCGGCCCCCGTGTCCACACCCACGGCGTCGGCCATGCGCAGGGCGCTGGCCCGTGCCCGGGACGGCAAGACCCTGGACCCGATGGAGGCCGAAACCCTTCTGCACGCCCGAGGTGAGGACCTCGACCGACTCCTCGACTACGCCGGACGGGCACGCGACGCCGGCCTGGAGGCCTCCGGGCGCGGCGACGTCATCACCTACAGCCGCAAGGTGTTCGTCCCGCTCACCCGGCTCTGTCGGGATCGCTGTCACTACTGCACCTTCGCCACTGTCCCCGGACGCCTCGAATCCCCCTACATGTCCCCGGACGAGGTCCTGGAAATCGCTCGCAGGGGCGCCGAGATGGGCTGCAAGGAAGTCCTCATCACCCTGGGAGACCGTCCCGAGGATCGCTGGAAACAGGCCGCCGAGTGGCTCGACTCACGCGGCTACGACGACACCCTCTCCTACGTGCGTGCCATGGCGATCATGGTCCTGGAGGAGACGGGCCTGCTCCCGCACCTCAACCCCGGAGTGCTCACCTGGTCGGACCTGCAACGCCTCAAACCGGTCTCGCCGTCCATGGGCATGATGTTGGAGACCACCTCACGGCGCCTGTTCGAGGAGAAGGGCCAGGCGCACTACGGCAGCCCCGACAAGGACCCGGCCGTCCGCCTGCGCGCCTTGGAGGACGCCGGACGTTCCAGCGTTCCCTTCACCACCGGAATCCTCCTGGGGATCGGCGAGACCCTCGCCGACCGGGCCGAGTCGATCTTCGCGATGCGCGGGGTCTCCCGCCGCTACGGCGGCCTCCAAGAGGTCATCGTGCAGAACTTCCGCGCCAAGCCGGACACCGCGATGATGCACCGACCCGACGCCGAACGGGAGGAGATGGCCGCCACCATCGCCGTCACCCGCCTGGTGATGGGACCCAAGGCGCACATCCAGGCCCCGCCCAACCTCCTGGGCGCGGAGCAGGGCGGTGTGGACGAGTACGAGTTGATGCTGCGCGCGGGCATCGACGACTGGGGCGGGGTCTCCCCGCTGACCGCCGACCACGTCAACCCCGAACGCCCCTGGCCCCAGATCGACGACCTGGCCGCCCGCACCGCCGCCCAGGGCTTCACCCTGCGCGAGCGCCTCACCGTCTACCCCGAGTACATTCGCGCCGGCGAACCCTGGGTGGACCCACGGTTGCGCGCCCACATCGACGCCCTGGTCGACCCCGACACCGGCCTGGCCCGCGAGGACGCCCCCCTGGTGGGCCGCCCCTGGCAGGAGCCCGAGGCGGTCATGGTCGCCTCCGGCCGCACCGACCTGCACACCGGTATCGACACGAAGGGGCGCACCGAGGATCGCCGCAGCGACTTCGACGCGGTCTATGGAGATTGGGACGAGCTCGCCTCCGGTGTCGACCGGCAAGGCGCGGTACCCCGCCGCATGGACCCGGAGATCGCCGCCGCCCTGCGCAGCGCCGAACACGATCCGGCGGGCCTGAGCGACGACGAGGCGCTCGCCCTGCTGCACGCCGACGACGAGGCCCTGGAGGCCCTCACCGACCTGGCCGACCGGGTGCGCCGTGACACCGTCGGCGAGGACGTGACCTACGTGGTCACCAGGAACATCAACTTCACCAACGTCTGCTACACCGGCTGTCGTTTCTGCGCCTTCGCCCAGCGCCGCACCGACGCCGACGCTTACACGCTCTCCCTGGACCAGGTCGCCGACCGGGCGGAGGAGGCGTGGAAGGCCGGCGCCACCGAGGTGTGCATGCAGGGCGGTATCCATCCGGACCTGCCCGGCACCGCCTACTTCGACATCGCCGCGGCCGTCCGTGAACGTGTCCCGGACATGCACGTGCACGCGTTCAGTCCGATGGAGGTGGTCAACGGGGCGGCGCGCACGAACCTGTCGATTCGGGACTGGTTGACCCGCGCTCGTGAGGCCGGACTGGGATCCATTCCCGGGACGGCCGCCGAGATCCTCGACGACGAGGTCCGGTGGATCCTCACCAAGGGAAAGTTGCCCGCCAGTGAGTGGATCGAGGTCATCACCACCGCCCACGACCTGGGCATTCCCACCACCTCCACGATGATGTACGGGCACGTGGACTCCCCGCACCACTGGGTGGCGCACATCAAGTTGCTGCGTTCCCTACAGGAGCGGTCCCGAGAACGCAACGGACGGCCCGGCTTCACCGAGTTCGTGTTGTTGCCGTTCGTGCACACCAGCGCACCGATCTACCTGGCCGGACTGGCCCGCACCGGTCCGACCGTGCGGGAGAACCGGGCGGTGCACGCCCTGGCCCGACTGTTGTTGCACGGGCAGATCGACAACATCCAGGGTTCGTGGGTCAAACTCGCCGAGGGCACCTTCCGGAGCTTGCTCCAGGGCGGGGTCAACGACGTGGGCGGCACGCTCATGGAGGAGACCATCAGCCGAATGGCGGGTTCGGGCCAGGGCTCCTACAAGACGATCAGCGACATCAAGGCCCTGGTGGAGCCGACCGGACGTCCGGTACGCCAGCGCACCACCACCTATGGCCCGGTCCCCGAAGAGCGTCAGCGGGTGGCCCAGGCCAGTGACGGCGTCGCCCCCGGCATCTTGCGTCCCAACCTGCCATTGGTCTGACCCGGCGGCTCCGATCCGACACGGCGAGGGCCGAAGGGCCGGACCACGCGAAAGGGGCGGGGCGCCGAGGATGGCGCCCCGCCCCTTCCCGGCTCACGCGGCCCAGGGATGGCGGAGGTGTGGGCTACGCGAGGTCGTGCCGTCCCGGGTGGGCGGCCGGGGGAGGAGGGGTGCGGGGGAGCACCCTTCCTCGGTGGTCGAAGCGGTCAGCAGGTACCGACGAGCTCCCACACTCCCCACTCGCCACCGGTGCCCGGCTCATCGCCCTGGGTCCACCAGCGTGCGGTGTAGACGGAACCGCCGTGGGAGACGGAGTCACCCTGGGTGTAGACGGTGCCGGTGCTCCAAGCGGGGGGGTCGCAGTCACCGGGCTCGGTGGGGTCCGGGCTCGGGGTGGGCGTGGGGCCGGAGTCGCCGGGGCCCTGGGCCAGTCGGTCGGAGATGGTGTCGGCGAAGGCGTAGCCGTTGGTGGCGTCCCAGTTGATGGACCAGGTCATCACGCCACCGATCGGTCCGTAGGGGGTGTCCGGTGAGAACGATCCGCAGTTCGTGCCGGCTTCCAGACAGTCCAGGGCGGCGATGATGTCGCTCGGCGGCATGTATCCGCCACCGGCCGCGGAGGGGACCGCGGGCAGGCCTAGGCCGACCTGGTCGGGGCTCAGACCCATTTCCAGTTGGATGCAGGCCTGCGCGGCGACGAAGTCGCTGGTGCCCTGGGTGTAGACGCCACCGTCGCACCCCAGCATCGAGCCGGAGTTGTAGTACTGCATGTTGACGATGGTGAGGATGTCGGAGATGTTGTCCGCCAGCCGGTAGTACCCGGCACTGGGGCTTTGGAAGTCGATCGTCTGCGGCGCCATGGCGATGATCAGGTCGGGCCCGACCCGGTCGCTGAGGTCGCGTAGGGCGTTGGTCAAGTGGTCGGCGTCGATGCCGTGTTCCAGGTCGATGTCGACACCGTCGAACCCGTAGTCCTGCATGAGGTCGTAGGTGGTGTCGGCGAAGTTCTGCGCCTGGGTGGGGTTGGTGACGTCGACATGGCCGACTTCGCCTCCCACGGAGATGATGACCTTGCGCCCCTCGGCCTGGATGGCGGCGATGTCGTCGCGGAACTGCGCGTCGGTGTACCCGTTCAGTTCGTTGGTGGCGAGGTCGAAGGTGATGCCACCGTCGAGTTGGGGGTGGTTGTCGGCGAAGGCGACCGCCACCAGGTTGTACGCGGAGGGGATCTCCGAGAGCGGCATGACGACGGAGCCGTTGTCGAAGTTGTGCCAGTAACCGGTGAGCCACTGTTGGCTCTGCCGTGTCTCCACGGCGTTGGAGACGGGTTCGGCCTCGGTGACTTCGGGGGTGGCGCCGCAGGCGGTGACGAGCGCGGTGGCCGCGGCGGCGAGACCACCCAGGAGGGTGGTCCCGATCTTTCGGGTGGGCATGCGGGGGTGCTCCTTTAGCCGAGCGGGAGACGAGCAGGGGCTCTGTGAGCCGCTGACTGTTAGGAGACCTTAGAGTTACGCGGGTGACGCGTCAACGGAAATGGTAAGGAAAGTTTGTAGTTTTCTTGGGTACTCCGACCCGATCGTGATCTTCTCCGTCGGGGGTGTCGTCCGACATGGGGACGCGCCACCCGGTACCGGCCGGGCGGCGCGTCGAAACAGGTCTGGTGAGCGGGTGAGGAGGGCTCAGCGCACCACGAGGAAGTCCTTCGGGTCCCGCGGTGGGCGATCCTTGGGGGGCTCGGCCGCGTACCCCACGGCCACCGCGCCCATGGGGCTCCAGTCCGCGGGGACCTCCAACACCTCGCGGACCACGTCCGCGCAGAACATCGTGGAGGAGATCCAGGCCGAACCCAGCCCCTCCATCGCCAGCCCGATCAGCAGGTTCTGTACCCCCGCGCCCATCGCCACCAGGAACATCGACCGCTCCGCGGTGGCCCGGCGCTCGTCCGGGTAGGGATGCGCCCCGTCCATCACCAGAAACGGCACCATCAGGTACGGAGCCTGGCGCAACACGTCGCCGCGCCTGGTACGGCGGGCGATCTGCTCCTCGGTGAAACCGTCCCCGCGCAGGTCGGCCACCCATGCCTGGAGCATCGCGTCCAGCAGTCGCTTACGGGTTCGGGGCGACTCCACCGACACGAACCGCCACGGTGTCGTGTGGTGTGGCGCCGGCGCGGTCACCGCCGAGGCCACCGCGCGACGCACCGATTCCGGGTCGACCGGACGGTCGGAGAAGGAACGTACGGTCCGCCTGGCGGGAACCACGTCACGCGATCCGTAACGGAACAGGTCGGCGTCGGCGGGTCGCACCAACTCCCTCGCGCCCGGACCGTCCTGGTCGGTGACCAGGTCACCCAGCCCCGACACCACGGCCACCGGTACCGCATCGGTCTTGCCCTTGACCAGTTCACCGGCGCCGGCGATCTCGTCGGCGACCGCGTTGACGGTGGCCTCCATGAGGTTGCCGTGGGTATCGACCGTGCCGCGCAGGTCCTGTACCGCGCGTAGCCCGGCCACCCCGATGGCCACGTCCGTCTGCCCCACCCGCCAGGGGCGACCGAAGGTGTCGGAGATCACCACGCCCACGCGCACGCCTAGACGTTCGGCGATCGCGGCGCGCAGGGTGCGGGCGGAGAGGTCGGAATCCTCCGGTAGCAGCAGCACCGTTCCGGGCTCGACGTTGGAGGCGTCCACCCCGGCGGCGGCCATGACCAGTCCTTGACGGGTCTGCACGATCCGGGTCCGGCCCATTCGGGCGACGACACGTTCGGTCTCGGCGTCGATGGCCGCCTCGCGGTCCATGCGCACCGCTCGCCCCTCGGCCTTGCTGATGATCTTGGAGGTGACGACCAGCACATCGCCATCGGTCAGGGGTTCGCCCGAGTCGGTCACCGCGTCCACGATCAGGGCGGCCACGTCGTCGCCGGCGCGCACCTCGGGGATCCCGGCCAGGCCGCGTACCCGAAATTCGGTGCTCATGAGGCCTCGTTCCCGCGCAGTTCCAGGGCCAGGTCCAGGGCGGCTCGCGCGAGGGCCTCGGTGGCCTCCGGATCGCTCATGTACAGTGGCCGCGAACGCACCTCGATCCCCTCGACCTCGGTCCCGGCGTCGGCCTCGTCGACCAACCAACCGTCCAGCAGGTCCGCTCCCAGGTGTTCGGCGACCGCTCCGGCCTCGGTCTCCACCCCGATCGCGCTCAGGCAGGCATCGGCCATGCCACGCACGGGGGCGCCGCCGATGATGGGGGAGACACCCACCACGGTCTTGTCGACCATGGCCTCACGAATCCCCGCGATGTTGAGGATGGAGCCCACGCTGACCACCGGATTGGACGGTGGCAGGAGGACGACGTCGGCGTCGCGGATGGCCCGCAGCACGCCGGGAGCGGGCTTGGCTTTCTCCGCCCCCAGGCTGATGATCTCCTTGGCCGGCAGCCCGGCCCGGTGTTTGATCCACCACTCTTGGAAGTGAATGGCCCGACGCCCCTGCTCGTCCTCGACGATGACGTGCGTCTCGACCTGCTCGTCGGTCATCGGTAGTAGACGTACCCCCGGCCGCCAGCGGTCGCACAGGGCCTCGGTGATCGAGGAGAGGGGGTATCCCGCGGCGATCATCTGTGCCCGTACGATGTGGGTGGCGGTGTCCCGGTCACCGAGTCCGAACCAGGTGGGTTTCATTCCGTAGGCGGCGAGCTCCTCCTTGACCGTGAAGGTCTCGTCGGTTCGGCCCCACCCTTGTTCCTCGTTGATGCCACCTCCCAGGGTGTACATCACGGTGTCCAGGTCCGGACAGATTCGGAGACCGAAGAGGGTGATGTCGTCACCTGTGTTGCCGATGACGGTGATCTGGTGGTCTGTGGCCTGGTCCGGGCCGGTCGACGCGTCCGTTCCGAGTGTGGCCTTGAGGCCCCGGAGGAAACGTGCGCCGCCGATACCGCCGGCCGGTACGACTATCCGCATGCGCCCAAGTCTGGCAGGCTGGGGGCGTGTATGGGTCGTCTGCCCCACCGTGGGCACGATCCGTCGTGACCGAACCGGTGGCGGCGATTCGCGAACCTTCGGACGGCGGTCACCATCCCACCTCATCGGCTCCGCGTTCGGCGCCCCTTATGTCCCGCTCACGCACGGTCAGCCGATTCACCCGACAGTCCGACGATATGCCAAGCTTCCTCCGACGCGATGGCGAAGCAGCAGAGGGGAACCTCTCTTGAACAACGAAACACTAGAACGCCTGCGCCTGCCAGGGGCCTGGGTCCTGTTGGGAGCCGTGGGTGTCACCATGCTCTCGGGCCTCATCCGGCTGATCATCGAATCCAGTGGGATCACCGGCAGCTTCGCCTGGGCCATGACGGGTTCCGGAGGGTCCTTCTACGGGATCACCGTCACCCTGATGTTGGTCTCCGCGGTCGCCTTGGTCCTCACCAGTGAGCGCACCCGCCAGGGTTCCTTCCCGGTGGTCCTGACCGCGATGATCATGACCGGCCTTGGCCTGCTCTTCTGGCTGATCGCCCTCATCAGCGGCTTCATCGACGTCGACAACGGGGGCCTGGCCTTCGCCGGTTTCCTGAGCCGGGCCGCTCAGGGAGCGGTCCTCGGTTTCTTCGGCTTCTTCCTGCTGAAGATCTTCAACGACCCGACCATCGTGCCGCGCGCCCAGCCGCAGCAGGCCCAGTACCCGAATCCGTTCCCGCCCATGACCGGTGGGCAGCAGGGCATGGCCCAGCCGGGTTACGGGGCGGTCGACCCCGCACAGGCCTATGGTCAGGACGCGGTTGCTCAGCAGCAGGCCGCTTATGGTCAGCAGTACGGAACCGGCGATCAGCAGGCGTACGGTCAGGACGCGGCTGCTCAGCAGCAGTATGGGACCGGTGCTCAGCAGGCGTATGGGCAGGATTACGCGGCTCAGCAGGCCTATGGTCAGGATGCGGTTGCTCAGCAGCAGGCCGCTTATGGTCAGCAGTACGGAACCGGCGATCAGCAGGCGTACGGTCAGGACGCGGCTGCTCAGCAGCAGTATGGGACCGGTGCTCAGCAGGCGTATGGGCAGGATTACGCGGCTCAGCAGGCCTATGGTCAGGATGCGGTTGCTCAGCAGCAGGCCGCTTATGGTCAGCAGTACGGAACCGGCGATCAGCAGGCGTACGGTCAGGACGCGGCTGCTCAGCAGCAGGCCGCCTACGGCCAGCAGTACGGAACCGACGCCTACGGACAGCAGGCCGCCGTGCAGCAGAACGCGTACGGTCAGGGATATGACCCGGCCCAGTACGCTCCGCAGGCCTACGACGCCCAGCAGGGCGCCGATCAGCAGGCCCAAGAGGCCATCCAGAACGGCTGGTACCAGGAGCAGGCCCAGCCTCGCACGGGTCAGGAGACCTCTCCCGAGGATGGAGTTGAAGGATTCTTTAACTCCGGTGAGAAGACTGGTACCGAGGCGTCGGACCAAAGTGGTGGCTCTTATGGGAGTCAGTACGGATCTGGTGCCGGATACGGCCCTGACCAGCAGGGACAGGGTGGGACCGACAACCAACAGAACTGGTACGGCAACGAAGGCCAGCGCTGATCCACTCAGGTGCACCCCGTAGTCGCGCGCCTTGGAAGGTACGTGAATTGCGTGGTAATCCACAGAACGGACATCGCGGGCCTGCCGGTGGAGGCCTGTCGCATGATATTCAGTGGATTACCACGTAGGGCGCTTGACTCGTGTCAAGGCGCCCACGTGTAATTCCGATGTGGGATTTCCACCCGGCCCGGGGGAAGAAATGGGCCGGGACATCTATTGGGGGGCTACAGGAGGTGCGCATGAGCGAGGTCATCCCGCTGGCGCACGGCTCGGATGAAGATCTGGGCTGGCAAGAACGTGCCCTGTGCGCGCAGACCGACCCGGAGGCGTTCTTCCCCGAGAAGGGCGGCTCGACACGGGAGGCGAAGAAGGTCTGTCAGTCGTGCGAGGTACGCGCGGAGTGCCTGGAGTACGCGCTGGAGCATGACGAACGCTTCGGCATCTGGGGGGGACTCTCCGAGCGTGAGCGCCGCAGGTTGAAGAAAGCCGCCGGAGGAGATTTCGATTTCCTGGCGGAGATGCTCTAGGAGCGAGCGCCACGGCGCGTCTGGACCCACGGGGTCCGGGCGCGCCTTCCTCATGTCGGGTGCGTCCGTGGCATCGACACCCTCACCACGGTGGAGAGGTTCCTCCACCATCTTGACCATGAATAGTCCGATATGGTCGCCCCGTCGTTCCGGACCGAATATCCCCCCAATGGTGTGGGGTGGCGTATCGTGAGGTCCCGCCTTCGCACTCGCGGACGGCGCCGGCGTCCCTTCACGCCCACCGATCGCATCGGTCGGAACGCATCTGGGCCCCGCTCACGGGTGCCACCCTTCTCCTGGAAGAGAACCCACCGAAGCCGTGCATGACCTGGATTCCGCTCGTCACGTCGTCACCGCGGTCATTGTGTCCCACGACGGCGCCCGTTGGTTGCCCCAGACCCTGTCCGCGCTGCGCGCTCAGACCCGGCCGGTACAACGCGTGGTGGCGGCCGACACCGGTAGCACCGATGGTAGCCACGACCTCCTCGCGGACCACCTGCCCGAGGACGCAATCATCGACCTGCCCGCCGACACCGGGTATGGGGACGCGGTCCGGGCCGCCCTTGGACTACCGCGTTCCAGCACGGGGGTGCGAGGTTTCGACGACGACGCCACCGAATGGATCTGGCTCATCCACGACGACCTCACCCCGGAGAAGGACACCCTCGAACGGCTCCTGATCGCCGCGGACGACGACCCCCGAACCGCGGTACTGGGCCCCAAGCTGCGCGACTGGTTCGACCGCCGTCTCCTGATCGAGGTCGGGGTGACCATCGACGGTGCGGGGCGTCGGGAGACCGGCCTGGAACAACGTGAGTTCGACCATGGCCAGCACGACGGCACCCGTCAGGTCCTGGCCGTTTCCAGTGCGGGCATGTTGGTCCGGCGTGACGTGTGGGAACGCCTGGGCGGCTTCGATCCGGCACTGCCGCTGTTCCGCGACGACATCGACTTCTGCTGGCGTGTGGGAGGCGCGGGGCTACGAGTACGCCTGGTCACCGAGGCCGTCGCCTACCACGCCGAGGCCTCGGCCCGACGGCGCAGGCGCATCACCGCCACCCGCAACCATCCCCGTCGGGTGGACCGCAGGCACGCGGTGTTCGTGCTCTTGGCCAACCTGCCGGTGGGCGGGATGGTGTTCGCGCTTCTACGCAACTCCGTGGGCTCGTTGTTGCGCGTGATCATGTATCTGCTGATCAAACAGCCGGCCAACGCCTTGGACGAGGCCGCCGCGATCACCTTGGTCTACGGTCGGCCCTTCCGATTGGCCAAGGCGCGCTTCCGGCGTCGCCGTGATCGTCGTCGCACCTACAGCGCCATTCGCCCCTTCTTGGCCCGTGGCGTGGCCATGCGACAGTTCGCCGACGCGGTCACGGGACTGCTCACCGGTGAACCCGTCGGCAACACCGCAGGACGTCACCAGGCGGTCACCGTGCCACCCGAGGAGGACGACGGGGTGGCCGACGACTCCGAGTCGTTCCTGCGCCGGGTGGTGCTCCAACCAGGGCCGCTCCTGGTCATCGGTCTGACCGTGGTCACGATCATCGCCGAACGTTCGCTGCTCTTCGGTACTCTGCTCGCCGGTGGCGCGTTGCCACCGGTCGCGGGCAACGCCGCCGACCTGTGGAACCTGTACCTGGCGGCCTACCCCGACAGTGGTGTGGGTAGCGACGGGCCCGTTGCGCCCTACGTGGGTTTCCTGGCCCTGCTGTCCACACTCACCCTGGGAAAGCCCTGGATCGCGGTGATGGTGATCCTGCTGGGCTGTGTCCCCTTGGCCGGGCTGACCGCCTACCTACTCGCTCGAGAGGTACTGGGCTATCGCCCGGCGCGTTTGTGGATGGCGGGCGCCTACGCGCTCCTGCCCATGGCCACCGGTGCCGTCGCCCAGGGGAGGCTGGGCACCGCCCTGGTGCACGCCCTCCTGCCGGTGCTCGGCCTGATGCTGGTCCGACTGGTCTCCATGCCGCCCAAGCCGTCCCGGCGGGCCGCGTGGGGGCTGGGCCTGACCCTGACCATCGCCACCGCGTTCGTCCCACTCGTGTGGCTCCTATGCCTGGTCACCGGCGTGCTCGTGGCGGTGGCCTTCGGCCACCTGGGCCGACGTGTCTACGTCAGCGTCGCCATCGGTCTGGGGGTCCCCCTGGTCCTGCTCATGCCGTGGACCTTGGAGCTGTTGCTGCACCCGAGCCTGTGGCTAAC
>NZ_ANBD01000074.1 GCF_000341005.1 Nocardiopsis alkaliphila YIM 80379
CCGACCCCGGGGCGAGCGCCATCGAACTGCTCATGCTCTCCCCGGGCGGACCGGGGACCCCGCCCTATTGGGTGACCGCCGGCTTCATCGTCGCGGCGCTGTGCTCCCTGCTGTTGCTCCGCAATCGGATGATCGTGGCGGCCGGCTGGTCCTTGGCCCTATTCGGGCTGCTGGTCGCCATCTTGACCAGCAGAATCGTGATCGAACCCTACTTCGCCGGCCCACCCGCCCAGGTCTGGCCGGGGGTGGCGTTGGCCTTCGCCGCCACCGCCGTACTGCTCACGGCGGCGACGGCGGGCCGAGCGTTCGGGAACATGATCAAAGGAGGGGCCGCGCCGAAGGCGTCCGTCGAGGGTGGTGGCGGGCGACGGATGGGCGGAAGGCTGAAGCGCTACTTCGCGCTGAGTGTGGCGGCCCTGGCCCTGGCCACCCCGCTGTCCGCGGCCGGTCTGTGGATGTGGGAGGGCGTTGACGGCCCGCTGACCGCTGACGCGACCCCGGTGGTTCCCGGGGCCTTGGAGAGCGTCAGTTCCGACGGCACCCGGCCGCGCACCCTCATCGTCACTCCCGATGACGCCACGGGCGGTGTCGATTACGTGGTGGTGCGCGGGCGCGAACCACGCCTGGGAGAGGAGCGGGTCCTGCCCGATCCGACCACCCGGGCCGCCATGGACCGGGCCGTGGCCGAACTCGCCGCAGGGCAGGGCGGGAACCGGCTCCTCACCCTGATCGACCACGGCATCCAGTACGTGCTCTATCCGCGTCCGGAACTGGGCGGGCCCGCGGACGCCACCATGGTCGACACCCTCGACGGCACCCCCGGACTGGGGCGGCAGTCGCTCTCGGACCACTACGGGCTCTGGCGGATCGCCGAATCCACCGGTGCGCTCCGTGTGGTGGAGGAGGACGGAACGACGGCCGAGGCGCTCGTCGTGGAGGGCTCCGGCGATTCGCTCACCGCTCAGATCGAGGAAGGGCGCACCGGACGTCGTCTGGCCTTGGCCGAGCCCACCGACGGTGGTTGGCGGGCCACCCTGAACGGTACCGAACTCACCTCGGTGACCACCGAGAACGGCACGCAGGCCTGGACCCTGCCGGTGCACGGTGGTGAACTCCAGGTTCGGTACACGGACCTGGTGCACACCTCCTGGACCGCGGCCCAGGGCGTCCTCTTGTTGATCGTGGTGGTCCTGGCGGCTCCGGGTGTGCGTACCGAAGAGGAGCGCAGGCTCATCGAGGCCACCCCGATGCCCCGCCCCCGCCGGCCTCGTAGGGGACCGTTGGCACCGAGGAAGGGTGGAGCCCGACGGGGAGGCCGATCGCGTGATGGGAGTGAACGGAACCTAGGTCCCCCCGAGGAGGAGATCGAGTCACCGGGCGATGCCGAAGGCCGTGCCGCGGACGACGAACGGACGAGGGACACCGACGACGCACCGGAGGCCGGACCGACCACCACGGGGTCCATCCCGGTGGTGGGCGGCAGACGTCGAGGTAGACGAGGGACCAGGCGAGCCGGTACCCGTAGAGCCGGTGGGCGACGCCGAGCCGGGGGATCACGTGGCTCTCGGGCCCAGGAGAACGGCGGCGACGAGGAGCGGGAGGGTTAGGCCGTGCGACTGATCGTGGAGAATCGCTTCGCGCTCTTCGGGCTGGTCGCTGTGGCCTTGCTCGCGCTGTTCGGGGTGGCCTTCGTCCTGCGTCCGGTCAGTCCGGAACTGGGCGTGAGTGAACCGGGCACCGTCCGCCCCGATTCGGCGGCACGGGTCTGCCCGGTCCCCCACGAATCCGCCGATGACGGCGCCCAGAGTTCGGTGGCGGCCTTCGCCCCCCGGATCAGTCGTGACGACGAGGGCGAGTTGTGGGCCGTCCCCCTGACCGAGGCCCCCGAGGAGGACCAAGGGCAGCGGACCGAGGAGGACGGCCGGGAACAGGTGGACGAGCGCGGTGAGGTCCTCGGCGAGGAACTGACCGAGCCCGGACGGGTCTGGCGCACCGATACCGGCGACGTCACGCTGCCCACCGCCCTGTACGCCGAGGGAACCCTGGCGTCCGGTCTGGACGTGGCCCAGACCACGGTCTCCGACGACGGCGTCACCGAGGTCCGTTGCGTCGAACCGAGTATCGGCACCTGGTTCGCCCTGCCCGGAGCGAGTGGGACCGACGAGGTCGAACTCGCGACCCTCACCGTGCACCTGAGTAACCCCGAGGAGTTCCGAGCCACCGCCAGTGTCGATATCTACACCGCTGAGGGGCCCTCGTACTCACCCGACAGTCGTGGTATCCACTTGGGGCCGGGGGAATCGACCACCCTCGACGTCACCGAACTCATCCAGAACACCAGTGCCATCGGTGTCCACGTGCGCACCAGCACCGGCCGTGTCGCCTCGTCCTTGCTGGCCGAGCACGTCGGCGGACACACCGACTGGGTCGGCCCGACCAGAGCGCCCGACGTCGAACACGTCATTCCGGGCCTGCCCGGTGGGGACGGTGTTCGACGGCTGATCGTGGCCGCCCCTGGAGACGAGCCCGTCGAGGTACGTGCCTACGCCATCCCCACCGAACGTCCCGATGAGGACCAAGGCGGTGACCGGGCCGAAGAGGAGACCGGCGGCACCGGTACCCCGGACGACCCGATGACCCTGAACGTTCCACCCGCCGCCTCCGCTTGGCTGACCATGGAGAGTGCCCTGGGCGGGCTACCGGGCACGGTCGTGGTGGAGTCCGACGCCCCGGTCATCGCCGGGATGATCGTGGAGGAGACCGCGGGGGAGGGCGATGAGGTGGCCGTCGTCGAGACCGCCTACAGCGCGGCGGTGGACCCCCTCATCGGCCCGCTGGACGCCACCGCGGTCGTTCCGGACATGCCCGAGGGAATCGACGTGGAATTGATCCTGGGCGCACCTGAGGGTGACGCCAAGGTCGTGGCCACCCCCATCGCGACGGACGGCAGCATGGGCGACGCGGTTCGCGCGGAGGTCGCAGCCGGGACCACGCACGTGTTCGGTACCGACTCCGATGGTTGGGGAGCGCCGGCCGGGACCGATCCCGAGGATGGATACGCGGTGCGTCTGGAGCTGTTGGAGGGGTCCGGTCCGGTGTACGTCGCCCGGATCATGCGATCGGATTCGGGGATCAGCGTCATGCCGGTGGCGCCCGCGCCTACGCGGGTCGAGCTACCACTGGTGCGGGACAGCATGGCCGGCGTTGTGCCCTAGGTCTGTTCTTGGCGCATTCCGGGCTCGCGGCCACCACGCCACCTCTCGCGGCGTCGATGTCGCTCGGAGGGTCGAGCCCCGGGCCGACCTTCGCTTCTCGTCTGGCCAGAGATCGCGTGGACGGCCGCTCGCATCGGTCGGCGCAAGCGTCGAGCCGAGCGAGAGCAGCCAAAAAACAGTCCCTAGCGCGGCTTCGGCTCAACTTTCGGGATCGACCGACTCCGGCTCCACCCCGAGGAGGTTGGCGACCTCCTCGACCACGACCTCGTGAACCAGGAGAGCCATCTCGTCGGGGTCCTTGGTACGGATCTCCACCGGGCGTCGGTAGACGACGATCCTGGCCCGGCCCGTGCGGTCGCCCTCCAAGCGGGAAAAGGGGATCGCCTCCAATGGCTCGCCACGGAGCGGGACCGGGGGAACGTCCTCCACGAGGAAGTCCACGTTCGCCAGCTCACGTGCCCACAGTCGCTCCAAGCGTTCGACGGCGTCCAGGACAAGGTCGTCGAAGGCCTGTGCTCGGCTGCGGAACACCGGCAGGTCGGAGGGTACGAGAGGACCGCGGATGCCCCGGCCACGGCGGTCCCGACGTCGTACTCGGTCTGGTTGGCCACTGGAAAGGCGCACTCGTCGCACACTTCGAGCCTAAGCCATCACGAGCCACTCGCGTAGCCCCCCTTCGAATCGAGGCCTGAGGTGGCCGGGGCAAAGAAGCCGCACCCAAAAGTGTGCAGCTCATGGGACGATGCTGGCGTGTCCCTCGGTAAAGGCATACAGTCGAACGCTGTGAGCCATGTTCGACGCTGTTCCCGTACCGCGTGCAGACAGCCCGCCGTATTCACGCTCACGTACGTCTACGCCGACTCCACGGCCGTTCTCGGGCCGCTCGCCGCCTACGTGGAACCGCACTGTTACGACCTGTGCGCCATGCACGCCGAGCGGTTGACCGCGCCGCGTGGTTGGGAGGTGGTTCGGCTTCCGGTCGAGACGTCGGGTGGTGGTCCCGGCAACGACGACCTGGAAGCCTTGGCCGACGCCGTACGTGAGGCGGCGCGGCCGCCGGCACGCTCCGAGCCGTACCCTGGTGAACCCGTGGGGGAGGGCCAGGAGACGCTGCGCCGTGGCCACCTACGGGTCGTCAAGTCCGATCGCTCCGAACAACGCGGCCCGCACCACCCCCACACCTGAAGCCCGGGGTTGCTAGCTTTGTAGCGCGCCCAGGTCCGTCTCGGGCGCTGGACCGAACTCGTGGCAGAACTCGACCTGGCCGGAGCAGACGTGGCTGACCTCGGAAACATCTTCAAGGCATACGACGTGCGTGGTGTGATTCCGGACACTTTCAACGCCGACATCGCCAGGGCGGTCGGTGCCGCCTTCGCCCGTGTGGTCGGCGGTCCCGCGGCCGTGGTCGCCCACGACATGCGACCCTCTTCCCCCGAACTCGCTCAGGCCTTCGCCGACGGGGTGACTTCGCAGGGCGTAGACGTGGTGTTCGCCGGACTCGGCTCCACCGACATGCTCTACTACGGCTCCGGTGCCCTCGACCTGCCCGGTGCCATGTTCACCGCCAGCCACAACCCGGCCGAGTACAACGGGATCAAGATGTGCCGGTCCGGGGCGGCACCGATCAGTGTGGAGACCGGGCTGGCCGAGATCCGCGGGCTCGCCGAGGAGGGCGTCCCCGGCTACGAGGGCCCCAAGGGCACCATCACGGAGAAGGATCTGCTCTCCGGTTACGCCGACTACCTGCGTGACCTGGTCGACCTGTCCGGGTCCCGGCCGCTCAAGGTCGTGGTGGACGCGGGAAACGGTATGGGGGGTCACACCGTCCCGGCCGTGCTCGAACAGGGACTGCCTCTGGAGATCGTGCCGCTGTACTTCGAACTCGACGGGACCTTCCCCAACCATCCGGCCAACCCCTTGGACCCCGACAACCTGGTCGACCTCCAGGCCAAGGTGCGCGAGACCGGAGCCGATATCGGTCTGGCCTTCGACGGTGACGCCGACCGCTGCTTCGTCATCGACGAACGTGGCGAACCCGTTCCGCCGTCCGCGATCACCGCGTTGGTCGCGGTCCAGGAGTTGAAGCGCGAACCGGGCTCCACCATCATCCACAACCTCATCACCTCCGCCGCGGTTCCCGAGATCGTCGCCGAGCATGGTGGCAACCCCGTTCGAACCCGGGTCGGGCACTCCTACATCAAGGCGACCATGGCCGAGAGCGGTGCCATCTTCGGCGGTGAGCACTCCGCTCACTACTACTTCCGGGACTTCTGGCGAGCCGACACCGGTATGCTCGCGGCGATGCACGTCCTTCGTGTCCTGGGTGCGGACGAACGTCCGCTCTCACTGATCACGGAGGAGTACTCCCGCTACGCGGCCTCGGGTGAGATCAACTCCAAGGTCGTCGACGCTCCCGGGCGCATGGCGGCGGTGCGCGCGGCGTTCGCCGAGCGGGAAGGTGTCACCGTCGACGAACTCGACGGTCTCAGCGTCACCCTGCCGGGCGGGGCGTGGTTCAACCTGCGCGCCTCCAACACCGAACCGCTCCTGCGGCTCAACGTGGAGGCCGCCGACGACACCGAGGTGGCGCGCCTGCGCGACGAGGTCTTGGACATCGTCCGAAACTGACCCGGGGCCGCGCCCTACCCGGCCTTCCATGAGGCCGGCAACACGAGGAACGAGAATCATGAGCACGAAGATCGACGGTTGGTTGCTGGAGATCCTGGCTTGCCCGCAGAGCCAGGCCCCGCTGCGCCACGACGCCGAGACGGACGAACTGGTCTGTGACGAGAGCGGCCTGGCCTACCCGATCCGGGACGGTATTCCGGTCCTACTCGTCGACGAGGCGCGTAAGGTCTCCTGATCGCGAAACCGAAAAGGTTCGGGTCGAGACGGAACGTTCCGCCGCTTGTGACAGTCAAAGGGGGCGCCGGCCACACGTGATATAACCGGCGTTTCCTACCCGTACCCTGGTGCTGCGCGCCTCTCCCAAGACGACCTCCCTGGAGGACACCGATGCCCGGTCCCGAATCGCTACAGCCGAGCGACCCCTCATCGTTCGGTGAGTACAGCGTGACCGGACGTTTGGGAAAGGGTGGGCAGGGCGTCGTCTACCTCGCCGAGGACGCCGGTGGCGAACAGTACGCGATCAAGGTTCTCAACGATCAATGGTCGCGGGACACCGACCTGCGCAAGCGGTTCGAGAAGGAGGTCCGAGCCGCCCAGCGTGTCGCCTCCTTCTGCACCGCGGCGATCATCGACGCTCGGCTCGACGGTGAGCCACCCTACGTGGTCAGTGAGTTCGTTCCCGGTAAGGACCTCCAAGAGACCGTGGCCAAGGGGCGGACCGTGCGCGGCGCCGCGCTCCAACGTCTGGCCGTCTCCACCGCTACCGCGCTCGTGGCCATCCACAAGGCGGGCATCGTCCACCGTGACTTCAAGCCCGGGAACGTGCTGTTGGGCCCGGACGGGCCACGGGTCATCGACTTCGGTATCGCCCGGGTCGACGACGGCACCGCCACCATGACCAACTCGATCGTCGGTACGCCCTCCTACATGGCACCCGAACAGATCGAGGGGCGTGGGATCACCGACAAGTGCGATGTCTTCGCGTGGGGCTGCGTGATCGCGTTCGCCTCCACCGGACGTGCCCCCTTCGGCTCGGACACCGTGCCGGCGGTGGTCCACCGGGTGGTCAGTTCCCCGCCGGACCTGGAGAACATCGACGAGGCGCTGCGTCCCATCGTCGAGAAGTGTCTGGACAAGGATCCCGACAAGCGCCCCAACGCCCAGCAGCTCTTGATGGGACTGCTCGGTCATGGACCCGACGAGGCCGACGGCACCGACGCGTTCGAAGAGGGGGAGCAGGTCGCCCAGACCGGACTCCTCAACGGTGCCCGGCTCCCCCCGGTTCAGCCGCAACCGGCGCCTCAGCACCCGTCGACCGGTGCCCAGCCCGGCATGGGTCACCCGCCGGTCGTCTCCGATCCGCGGCTGGGACAGCATCCTGGGACCTCCAACCCCCGCCCCGGCGTGCCCGGCCCGCCCATGGTCTCGGACCCCCGGCACGGCGGCTACGCCATGCAGCCGGGTACGTCCAACCCTCGTCCCGCTGTGCCCGGACAACCGCAGATTCCGCAACCCGGCGCGAATCCGATGATGACGGGTGGACTTCATCCCAACCAGACGTTCAGCGGTGGTCGGTATCCCCCACCGGCCCAGAAGGACTCGGTGCTCCAGCAGGGTTGGGTGATCCCGCTCGTGCTGATCACCATCATCATCTTGCTGTTGCTCCTGGTCCTTCTCTCGATCAGCGGCTGACCGAACCCCGAGTGCTCGGACGGTACCCGAAGGGTCGGTACTCGCTCAGAACCCGCTGATCAAGGGTGTCGGTGCTCATGCGTTGGATCGAGCGGCGGGTGGTGGGGGCGAGAGCGCCCGGGGCACCCGGGTGGGGCGTGCTCACTCCTGCTCGAATCTTCGCGTTCCCCATCTCCGTCCCTGAGGTCCCAGGCCCATCCCACCCGACGTCCACCCGAGCCACCATCCCTTCCCTTCGGGCCCCGGCCCTCCGGCTCCGTGTCCGCGGAGCCTCAGACCCGGGTGAGTTCGTTCATCGAACGGGACAGGGCCTCGTCCACCAGCTCTCGGACCTGGGGCCAGCGGTCGTCGACGCAGTCGCTGGGCATCACCGTGACACTGTCGCTGCCCGACATCCTCAACGTCTCCCGTACGCCCGCCGGGGTGGTCAGACGCGCCTCCGCGGTCACCGCCAGCACACCCGAGGGCGGACTCCCCACGTCCTGTATCACCACGTACAGGCTCAGGGACGCCTCGCCCACCACCAGGTCCAGGCGGATCCACCAGTGGGACGTACCCGGGGTGAGCAGGAAACGAGGTGGGATCGCTGCCTGGTCACGGCTCCCGTCCCCCGAGGTGACGGTGGCCTCGGCGTGGGGGTCCAAGGCACGCAGGATCAGTGCCACCGAGGTACTTCGGGAGCGCACGTAGTCCAGCACGCGTCGGCGGGTGACCGCGGCCAACGGTGGCGCGGGGCGCTCCGTCGCGGGGGCCGTCTCGAAACTCCGGCCGAGCTCTCCTCGCAAGGCCTCGGTGACCAGGCGCGCGAAGTGGGAGACCAGTTCCGCGAAGTGTTCCTCGGGACCTGGTCCAAAGGGTGGCTCAGGCGGTGGCGTGTGCGGGTCCGGTGACAGCGGGGGGTGGTCGGCTCGCTGAAGTACCTGGGAGGCCAACACCCAGGGAAGGAACCAGGGCGGTCCCTCCTCGGGCGTTTCGCGGCACCCGCCGCCGAGTTCGTCCAGGATCCGGGCGCACTCGGTGTAGGTGTGGGCCGCGCGCACCACCGGGTGTACGGGCAGGTTCATCACCTCGAGCAGTGCCCGAGCGTGCTCGGACCGCAGAGGGGTTCGAGGGCGCCTCGATTCGGGGGAGAGTTCGGCGGTGCGCTCCGCGAGTTCGAGGAGGTGGTCCTCGGTCAGTGGGGGGCCGATCTCGGTGGGCTCGGCCGACCACAGCTCCGCGAGTTCAGAACCACCACCCCACGTCCGGATCCGGTCGTGCGTGAGCGCGCGTCGTGCGGCCGACCGTGCCCACCGGGCCTGAGCTTGGCGCTGTTCGGCCCATATCACCCGCAGGCGGTCGACGTCGGTGAGTTCTGTGCGCACGGGGTCGGGAAGGGAGGCTCCGACGGGGGCACCGAGTTGGCTGTCCACGTGTGTTGACGTAGCCCGTGCGCGGTTGGTCAAAACATGCCGGACGACCGGCCGGGGTGTCCGGAGACGGCCGTGGTCTCGGGGCAACCGGAAGGCCGCGAGCGCGTCAGGGAAGTGGTGGAGGTGAGGTCCGGGTGGCCGGTCGTCGAACCTGGAGCAGACGCATCGCCTTCTCCTTCTCGAAGTCCAGGGCCCGAGTGGGGGCGGCGGTCAACCGCCCCAGGCGTTCGCCATGGGCACGCACCCGGGCGAGCACGTCGGGTTCGGCCAGGACTCGCAGGGCGAAGGAGAGCGCGGCGGGTGGGATGTCGAACTCACGTTCCAGCTCCAGCCCCTGCTCGATGGTGCGCAGGTCCTCCTCTGTGAAGCGCCGGTGCCGGTGGCCACGCCCGGTCGGTAGGTCCTGGGTGCGAGGGAGGAGGCCGAGTCCTTCGCGGTAGCGGAGCATCCGTGCCGTGCCGCCAACGCGTTCGGCCGCCGCCGAGATCGGTACCGGGGCGGTCGTGGGAGTCGTCGTGGTGTCGTCGGCGGCCATGCACGCGACTGTAACCCAAGGTGGATGTTGGACAGGGCGATTCTGACGCGGAATTGTCAACTTTGTGCCCAGCGCGGGAGTGCGGACCTAGAATCGTGGGCGCCACCATGACTTGACGAGTGAGGAACCCAATGGCTTTCGACTTCAAGGTCGCCGATCTCTCCCTGGCCGAGTTCGGCCGTAACGAGATCCGCCTCGCCGAGCACGAGATGCCCGGCCTCATGGCCACCCGCGCCGAATTCGGTGACAGCAAGCCCCTCCAGGGCGCCCGGATCATGGGATCGCTGCACATGACCGTGCAGACCGCCGTCCTCATCGAGACCCTCGTCGCCCTGGGCGCCGAGGTCCGCTGGGTCAGCTGCAACATCTTCTCCACCCAGGACCACGCGGCCGCCGCCGTGGTCGTGGGCCCCGACGGCACCGTCGACGACCCCAAGGGCGTCCCGGTCTTCGCCTGGAAGGGCGAGACGCTGGAGGAGTACTGGTGGTGCACCGAGCAGGCGCTGACCTGGCCGGGCGCAGAGGGACCCAACATGATCCTGGACGACGGCGGCGACGCCACCATGCTCGTGCACAAGGGCGCCGAGTACGAGAAGGCCGGCGTGGTCCCGGACCCCTCCACCGCCGACAGCGAGGAGTTCGCGGTCGTCCTCAAGCTCTTGGGTGAGAGCTTGAAGAAGGACGCCGGCAAGTGGACCAAGATCGCCAAGGAGGTCCAGGGCGTCACCGAGGAGACCACCACCGGTGTGCTCCGCCTGTACGAGATGCAGCGTGAGGGCAGCCTGTCCTTCCCGGCGATCAACGTCAACGACTCGGTCACCAAGAGCAAGTTCGACAACAAGTACGGCATCCGCCACTCGCTGCCGGACGGCATCATGCGCGCCACCGACGTCCTGATCGGCGGCAAGGTCGCCGTGGTCTGTGGTTACGGCGATGTCGGCAAGGGCTCGGCCGAAGCGCTGCGCGGCCAGGGCGCCCGCGTCATCGTCACCGAGATCGACCCGATCAACGCCCTCCAGGCGGCCATGGACGGTTTCCAGGTCACGACCCTGGAGGACGTGCTGGACGTCGGTGACATCTTCATCACCACCACCGGCAACTTCAACGTGATCATGGCCGACCAGATCGCGCGCATGAAGCACCAGGCGATCGTCGGCAACGTCGGCCACTTCGACAACGAGATCGACATGGCCGGTCTGGCGAAGATCCCCGGCATCACCAAGAAGGAGATCAAGCCGCAGGTCCACGAGTGGGTCTTCGAGGACGGCAAGTCCGTCCTGGTGCTCTCCGAGGGCCGCCTGCTCAACCTGGGCAACGCCACCGGGCACCCCAGCTTCGTGATGTCCAACAGCTTCACCAACCAGGTCATCGCGCAGATCGAGCTGTTCACCAAGCGGGACCAGTACCCGATCGGTGTGTACACGCTGCCCAAGCTCCTCGACGAGAAGGTCGCCCGTCTCCACCTGGACGCGCTCGGGGTCAAGCTGACCGAGCTCACCAAGGAGCAGGCCGCCTACATCGGGGTGGACGTGGCCGGGCCGTACAAGCCGGACCACTACCGCTACTGATGACACCTCCTTCGCACGAGGTGGCGGACCTCGGCCTGTCACGGGCCGGGGTCCGCCGCGTGGACTGGGCCGAACGCTCCATGCCGGTGCTGCGCAGTGTCCGTGAGCGCTTCGCGGTCGAGCGCCCCCTCCAAGGGCTGCGTGTGGCCGCCTGCCTGCACGTGACCGGGGAGACCGCGAACCTGCTGCGTGTCCTACGCGCCGGTGGTGCCCAGGTCTGGCTGGCCGCTTCCAACCCGTTGTCCACCCAGGACGACACCGCGGCCGCCTTGGTCACCGAGTACGGGGTGGCCGTACACGCCTGGGCCGGGATGGACACCGCCGCCTACGACCGCAACCTGGTCACCGTCCTGGAGTCCCGTCCACATCTGCTCCTGGACGACGGTTGCGACCTGGTCAACACCATCCACTCCGAGCGTCCCGACCTGCTCGAAGGCGTGCTGGGTGGCTGTGAGCAGACCACCACCGGAGTGATCCGGTTGCGTCGGATGAGTGTGGAGGGGGAGCTTCGGCTTCCGATGGTGGCGGTCAACGACACGCGTACCAAGCGCATGTTCGACAACCGTTACGGCACCGGTCAGTCCACCGTGGACGGGGTGCTGCGCGCGACCAACACCCTCTTGGCCGGGCGGACCGTGGTGGTGGCCGGGTACGGCTACTGCGGTCGGGGCTTGGCCGAACGTTTCCGTGGCATGGGCTCGAACGTGGTCGTCACCGAGGTGGATCCGGTCAAGGCCTTGGACGCCGTCATGCAGGGCTATACCGTGGTCCCCATGGAGGTGGCCGCGCCCATGGGCGACGTATTCGTCACCGCCACGGGCAACCGTGACGTGATCCGGGGCGAACACCTGGCGGTGATGCGGGACGGCGCCATCCTGGCCAACTCCGGTCACTTCGACCTGGAGATCGACCTGAACGCCCTTGAGTCACTATCGGTGGGGGTCGATCGTGGGGTCCGCGAGCAGGCCGACGAATACGTGTTCGCCGACGGTCGCAGGCTCCTGTTGCTCTCGGAGGGGCGCCTGGTCAACCTCGGCGCGGCCGAGGGCCACCCCGCGGCGGTGATGGACATGTCCTTCGCGGTGCAGGCCCTGACCACCGCCTGGTTGGCCCGCGCCCACGAGGTACTCGAACCCGGTGTGGTCGAGGTTCCCCTCGAGATCGACAACGAGGTGGCCCGTCTGGAGTTGGCCGCTCTGGGGGTGGGCATCGACGCCCTCAGCCCCGAACAAGAGGCCTACCTCAACTCCTGGCGTCCCTGACCACCGGACCAGGGGTCCGTGAAACCCCCGGGCCCCTGCGGGTAGGGCCGCTGATAGGGCTGTTGGGAGTAGGACTGCTGCCACTGGGGTCGCCCCTGTCCCGGGCCCGCCTGTCCCATCGCCTCCAGGCTGCGGCGGGGCCGTTCNCGGCCAAGACCGCGGCGAGGAAGACCGGGGGCGTGGTCCCGGGCGGCGGGGGTGGGCTGACCTGCGCGGCGACCGCATTGGCCAAGTCCGAACCCAACTCGTGCCGGGTGTGCTCGGCCAGTTCCCCGTAACGCATCACGTACTGGCGCGCGGCGTTCGCGGTCTCGGAGGTCAGACGCGACAGTTCCGCCTGGGCCGCCCAACCGGCCAATTGCGGCGGCATCGGAATGCTCTGGTCCCGGCGGCCACCGGTGCGCTCCTCCACCACCATGGTCCCGGCCACGAAGTCACCGACACGGCGCCCGTCCCGGTTGATCATCGAGGTGAGCAGTGCCACCAGTCCGGAGGTCATCCAGATCTCCACGACCGCCGAGAGCGCGCGGGCCAAGGCTTGGCGGAATCGTTCCGGTGAGCCGTCGGTGCCCACCACCCGCAGCCCCAAGGCCATCTTGCCGAGGGAGCGGCCACGCGAAATGGATTCGAACGCGGTCGGGTAGCCCACCAGGATGAGGATCGAGGCCCCCAGGGAAATCGCCGCGGTCGCAGCGGGATCCACCGTGGAACCGATCCACAGCACCACCACGCCCAAGGCGATCAGCGCGATGACCTGAACGATGACGTCGATCGCCAGGGCCGCGGTGCGCGTGGCGAAACCGGCGGGGCGCAACTCCAGCACGACCGCGTCCCCGGTGACCAGCGGCGTCGCGCCGTACACGTCATCACGGGCTTGGCCAGCGCCGGGGTAGGACACCTGATACACGCTCCCTCGACGGGTGTTCTGCAGTCGTTCCATCGACACTACCCGGCGTGGGATGGCGGTGTTCTCGCCGGGTACGGCGGTCGGGTCACGATCCGGGTAGGGTCCGATACGTGGATATCGACGTGTTCGCCGCGGCGCACGCCCAAGAGTGGGACCGACTGGACGATCTGGTGCGCAGGCGCCGATCGCTCACAGGCGAGGAGATCGACGAACTCGTCGAGCTCTATCAACGGGTCTCCACCCATCTGTCGGTGATGCGCACCTTTGGGCAGGACCCCGCGCTGTCCGGGCGGTTGTCGTCGTTGGTGGCGCGTGCCCGGTCGGCGGTGACGGGTACGCACTCCTCCGGCTGGGCCGATGTCGGCGGGTTCTTCACCCGAGTGTTCCCGGCGGTGCTCTACCGGCTGCGCTGGTGGTGGTTGGCGGTCACCGCGGGCACCCTGGCCGTCGCCACGGTCACGGGGTGGTGGATCGCGAGCAACCCCGACGTGCTGGCCGCGCTCGGCACCCCCGATTCCATCGCCCGCTACGTCGAGTACGAGTTCGCCAACTACTACACCGAGAACCCCGCCGGGTCGTTCGCGGCCCAGGTGTGGACCAACAACGCCTGGGTGGCGGCGCAGGCGATCATCTTCGGGGTGGCGTTCGGGTTGCCGACCCTATGGGTGCTGCTGTCGAACGCCGTCAACATCGGCGCCGCCGGCGGAATGATGTTCGCGATGGGCCGGGGGGACGTGTTCTTCGCGCTGATCCTCCCGCACGGTCTGCTGGAACTCACCGCGGTGTTCGTCGCCGGGGGCGTGGGGCTCAAACTCGGTTGGACGCTGATCTCGCCGGGTGATCGGACCCGGTTGCGAGCTTTGGGGGAGGAGGCCCGTGCGGCCATCGCCGTGGTGTTGGGCCTGGTGGTGGTGTTGTTCATCTCCGGCCTGATCGAGGGCCTGGTGACCGGCTGGGTCACCAACACCTGGATCGCCATCGGTATCGGCGTGGTCGCGGAGGTGCTGTTCTTCCTGTACGTGTTCACCGTGGGCAAGCGTGCCTACGAGGCGGGCGAGACCGGTGACATCGAGGACGCTCCGGCGGCGGTCCCGGTGGCGGGTTAGAAGAAGCGCGCTCGTGACAGGATCGAGGCCATGAGCGCGGAACCCCATTGGTTCAAGAGCAGCCACAGCTCGGCCGAGACCGGTTGCTGCGTCGAGGTGGCGATTCCGGCGCGCGCCGTGCTGGTGCGAGATTCCTCCGACCCCGATGCGGGTGTTCTGGACTTCGAGGCCGGGGAGTGGCGTGTGCTCCTTCAGGTGTCGGCTCGCGGGGAGAGGCCTGGGTCACTCCGATGACGTCGGGGGACCCCCGACCCGATCCAGCCACTCACGGACTCGATCGGTGTCGGGATGGTCCGTGCCCAATGCCCGCTCCCGGACGGCCAAACAGCGTGCGAACGGTTCCCGCGCCTTCGCGTGTTCTCCGGCCTCGAACGCGACCCGTCCCAGGTAGTAGTCGGCCTGCGCGGTGAGGAAGTGATGTTCCCCTAGATCGCGGGACCGGATCTGTCGAATGGCGAGGAACTCCCGCTCGGCCGTGGAGTGGTCTCCCCGGCGCATGGAGAGGTAGGCCAGGTTCTCTCGGGCGAGCAGCACACGACGGTTCTCGGGGTCCGACCCGTTTTCTCCGGCCTCCATCACGACGCGGAATCCGCCGGCGGCCTCCTCCCACTCTTCTCGTCGCAGGGCGATGAGAGCGAGCATGAACCGGGCCTCAAGCGTCACCTCGTGCTCGGGTCCGTGGTGGATCCTCCCGAGTTCCACCAACTCTCGGTACTCCGTTTCGGCCTCCTCCGTTCTTCCCATGTCGAGCCGGACTTCGGCGAACTGGTGACGGCGTTGCAGGGTGGTCTCGTGGAAGGGTCCGAAGACACGGCTGGTGAACGACACGGACTTGTCGACCAGCATCTCTGCCTCCTCCCTTCTGCCGGTGAGAATGAGCAGTCTCGAAAAGCGCAGATGGGTGGCGCTGAAGAGCGGCTCGATGGAGGCAGCCGGCCCATCGAAGAACTCCCTGTCCGGTGGGAGGCGCCTTGCGCGCTGGTCGAGCAGGGTGCTGTGGGCGAAGGTCTCCCACAGGGGGTCGTGTTCGCTTTGTCCATGGAGCAGGGCCTCCACCTGATCGAGGAGAGGTGTGTCCTTTTCCTCCAGACCCGAGAGCGTGGTCTCGGCCACCAGCGGATGCAGGAGCAGGGCGCGCTCTCCACCCCGGGGAACGACGCGGACCAGGCCGTGGGTCACCAGTGCGTTGACGCCCTGGGAGAAGGAGACCTCGTCCAATGGGTTCTCGGGGTCATCGAGCACACCGCCCGCGAGCTCCGACAGCGGTAGTCGGCGTAGGGGGACCGCCTGTCCCTGGGTGCCGAGCAGGGACAAGACCCGCAGCAGGGGGACGGCGTGGGGATGCTGTTCGGCGAGCAAGCGCAAAGACAGGTCCCAGACACCGGAGAGCAGGCCACGTCCACCGCCGGCCTCGTCTGCCTGCGGTCCGGCGAGTTCGTCGAGCCTGGTGACGTCGTCCTCCAGACGGTCGAGCAGGGCCCAGGCGTCGGGGAAGAGCACCTGGTGGGTGGCGAGGATGCGTCCGGCCAGGGAGAGCGCCAGGGGGACTCCGGCGAGCCGTTCGGCGAGTTCGGTCGCGCCGGGAAGTTCTCCCACACCCGCGTGGTCGGCCAGGGTCACGGCGGCGTCCGCCGGCTCCAGGGCTCGGAGTCGGTGCAGGGTCGCCGGCGCCCACAGCGCGGGATCGTCCACCCGGCTGGTGACCAGCACGAACCCGCCGGGGCTCGATCGCATCCAGCCGCGTTGTTGGCCGGGCCGGTGCTCGGGGTCGAGTTCCTCGGGTCGGTCGGCGTTGTCGATCACCAGTAGCCAGGGCCGAGTGGCGGAGTCCAGATGGCGCCACGCCCAGCGGGCGGCCTGCCGGGGGACGTCCTTGACGCCTTCGGCCTCCTGGCGAGAGCCGCCCAGTTCGATCGCGGCCTCCAGCATGCTCGGTCCGATCGAGTTCGGGCGGACCCAGAACACGGTCCATCCCTTGGCGCGGGCGTGTTCGGCCAACGCCGCCGCGACGGTGGTCTTGCCGAACCCACCGGGCCCGGTCAGCACGTGCGGCGCCGGAGCCCCGCGCACCATCGCGGCGCGAAGGGTCGTCAGAAGCTCGGCACGGCCGCGCACGGCGGTCGCGAGCCGGGGAGGATCCAAGGACACGTCCGCGACCTCAGGGGGCGCCTGGGGAGTGTTCACGGTGACGTCGCCGTGGACGTCGCGGACTTGGAGGAGCTGCCCGTACACGTGACCGTGGGCCGCGTTGTGGGCTTCGGGGGGTGAGGCCATGCACCCAATACTGCCCGACTCATGAGCGATCGTTCAGAACCTGTGAGACAAGCGGCGGCTTGACCTTGTAATACGTTATGTAATACGTTCAACGCATGGCGATGATCAGTTTCAGACCCGACGAGCAGACCGAGCACGAGCTGCGCGAACTCACTCAGGGGCGCGACCGTTCCACGGTCCTGAGGGAGATCATCCACGAGGCTTACGTCGAGCGGCAGTACGCCCAGGCCAGGGATGACGCCGAGCGGCTTCGACATGATGAGGTGGACAAGGCCGAACTCGCCCGTATCGCCGAAGAGATGGGTGACGGGGATGCGTGGTGATCTCTATCGACTTCGTACCGATCGGCGCCTTCAAGGCCACGAACAGCGTGGCCCTCGATATTGCGTCGAGTTGCAAGGTCCTTTCAACCTATCGACCGTGGTCGTCGCACCCACGTCGACCAGTGCGGGCCCGGCGATCTTTCGACCTGAGGTCAAACTGGTCGACGGCACCGTGACACGGGTGTTGGTCGATCAGATGCGTGCCGTGGATCGCGAGCTCAGACTGGGGGACTTCGCGGGGCGGCTCGACGCGCACGAACTGGACGAGGTCGACAAGGCGTGCCGCCTGATCCTAGGACTCCTCTGAGCCGGGCCGGCGAGTGGATGAGGGCGCCCTCCCGGGTGGGAGAGCGCCCTTCGTGGAACTGTGGGCTACAACCGTCCCTGGGCCTTGAGGTTGATGTAGGCGTCGGCCAGTGCCGGGGCGATGCGCTCGGGGCCGGCGTCCACGACCTCGGCGCCCATCCGGCGCAGCTCGGTGCTGATCCGGTGCCGTTCGCTGAGCGTGCGCTCGGCCGAAGCCGCCCGGTACAGGGCGTCGGCGCTGCCGCGCTCGGCCGCCATCTCCTCCACCTTGGGGTCCTTGATCCCCGCCACCAACAGCAGGTGGTGCGAGGAGAGCACCGGAAGGCGCGGCAACAACCCCTCCTCCAAGGCCGTGGCGTCCAGGTCGGTCAGCAGGACCACCAGCTTGCGGCTGCGTCCCTGGGCCAGGATCGCGCTGACCATTCCGGCCGGGTCGGACTCCACCAGTTCGGCTTCCAGCGGCGCCATGGCCTCCACCACACGATGCACCTGACTGCCCTTGCCCGAGGCCTTCACCTGGGCACGCACGGCTCGGTCGTAGGCCATGAAGTCCACCCGGTCGCCCGCCTTGCCCGCCAGTGCGCTGAGCAGCAGGGCGGCGTCCATCGCGTGGTCCAGGCGCGGGGTGTCGCCCACCCGTCCGGCCGAGGTGCGCCCGGTGTCCAGCACGATGAGGATGCGCCGGTCCCGCTCAGGGCGCCAGGTACGCACCACCACACCGTCGTTACGGGCGGTGGCGCGCCAGTCGATGGAACGCACGTCGTCGCCGGGTACGTAGTCGCGCAGCGAGTCGAACTCGCTGCCCTGACCGCGCACCATCGCGGTGTGCTGCCCCTCCAGTTCGCGTAGCCGGGACAGCTTGCCGGGCAGGTGCCTGCGGCTGTGGAACGGCGGCAGTGTCCGCACCGTCCAGGGTGCCTGGAGCGTACGCTGGCGCCCGGCCAACCCGAGTGGTCCGATACTGCGCACCGTCACCCCGGCGGAGTGGGCGTCGCCACGACGGGTGGGCGTGAGCGTGGTCGTCACCCGACGGCGTTCACCCGCGGCCACCCTCAAGGGGCGGGCCTTGGGCGAGGCGTGCGAGCTCGGTGGCCAGGCGTCGCGAACCGAGCCCTTCAGGCGTCGCCGGGTCGGATTGGTCACCAGGACCGACACCGAGGTCGAATCGCCCAGCCGCAATGACGTGTCACCCTCACGGGACAGCAGCAGCTTCCGGGGGGAGGTCGCCGCCACCAGGTCCAGCACGATGAGCAGCACCACCAGCCCCACGGCGACGTAGGCGACGGTCGCGCCGATCTGTCCGGAGATCGCCACCGCGCCCGTCGCGAGGAGGGCCAAGAGCGCGGCCCGGCCGGTGACCACCATCAGCGCGGCACCGGGACGGAGGCGAGCACACCATCGAGGATCCCGTCCGTGGTGGCGCCCTCCAGTTCGGCCTCCGGACGCAGCCCGATCCGGTGTCGCAGGGTGCCCTTGGCCAGGGCCTTGACGTCGTCCGGGGTCACGTAGTCACGACCCGACAGCCATGCCCATGCCCGGCTGGTGCGCAGCAGGGCGGTGGCACCACGAGGAGAGGCCCCCAACTGCAAGGACGGGGAGAAACGGGTGGCCCGGCACAGGTCCACGACGTATCCCAGGACCTCCGGGGCCACCCGCACCCGTGCCACGGAGTCACGAGCGGCCTGGAGTTCGGCGGCCCCGGCCACCGCGGTGACGCCCGCGGCGGCGAGGTCGCCCGGGTCGAAGCCCGCGGCGTGGCGACCCAGCATGTCGATCTCGGCGTCGCGTTCGGGCAACGGGACCGTCACCTTGAGCAGGAAGCGATCCAGCTGTGCCTCGGGCAGCGGGTAGGTGCCCTCGTACTCGACCGGGTTCTGGGTGGCCGCCACCATGAACGGATCGGGCAGTGCCACGGGGGCGCCCTCCACGGTGACCTGCCGTTCCTCCATCGCTTCCAACAGGGAGGCCTGGGTCTTGGGCGGGGTCCGGTTGATCTCGTCGGCCAGCAACAGGTTGGTGAAGACCGGACCCTTCATGAATTCGAACTCGGCCGTGTGCTGGTCGTAGACGAGCGACCCCGTCACGTCGCCCGGCATCAGGTCAGGGGTGAACTGGACTCGCTTGTGGTCCAGGGACAGGGCGGCGGAGACCGTGCGCACCAACAGTGTCTTGGCGACACCGGGCACACCCTCCAACAGGACGTGACCGCGGCACAGCAGTGCCACGACCAGACCGGTCACCGTCTCGTCCTGACCCACGACAGCCTTGGCCACCTCGTGGCGCAGGGCGGTCAGGGCGGCCCGTGCCTCGTCGGCGGAGGGCGGTGCCTGGGGTGTGAAGGCGCTCACGTGCCGTCTACCTCTCTCGATCCCTTGTCGGTTCTGGTCTGTGGGGGGACAACGAGGCCCTGAGGCCCTTGGTCAGCGCAATTTCCGGGTGAGTTCGTCCAACGCGTCTCCGAGGCGGAGCATCGCGCCGTCGTCGGTGGTGTAGGCGTCCACCGGCCCCGGGTACAGCAGACGTTCCAGGTCCCGTGGATCGTCGCCGGTCCGGGCGGCCAGCGCCGACACCACGGCGTCCGAGCTCGAGTCGGCGTTCAGCCCCAGCTTGGGCACCGAACGCTCCAGGAAACCGGCCCGTAGTGCGGCCACCACCCGATCACGGGCACCTCGGGAGCGGTACAGGCCCGCACGGCCCTCGGTGGTTTCCGAGGCGCGCACGAGCACGGGCAGCGATTCGGGCACCAGCGCGCCCATCCGACGTCCGCGCCAGAAGGCGAGCAACAACAGTGTCAGCGCGAGTGGGATCACCGACCAGCGCAGGCCCGGGGAGATCAGTTCCCAGATCTGGGAACCGCCCGCCTGCTCGGGGGCGTCCGGGCGTAGCCAAACGACGTTCTCCGCCCTCACCAGGTTCAACGCCAGCGCCGCGTTGCCGCCGGCGTCCAGTTCACGGTTGGTCAGGGGCGCACCGGTACCGAGCACGGTCGTGGTGGCACCGTGCGGAGAGTCCACCCTGATGAGCGCGGCGCCGCCTTCGGCCGGGTAGCAGTTCTGGGCGACCACGTCGTCGTCGACCGAGTACAGCTCACCGGCGACCCCGGCGGACCCGGCGGCCTCGGCGGCGGGCAGGGTGCACTCCGGTTCGAGGGAGTCCTCGTCGTCGGCCCGGCCGGTCACGTCCGCCCCTGGGGCGAAGGCCGCCAAGGAGCGTAGTGAGGGCTGGACGAGAACGGTGTCCACCCCCAGCTCGGCCAGGGTATCGAGTTCCTCGGGCAGGAGACGGTGGTCGAGGAAGACCAACAGCACGGTGTCCTCGCCCGAACGCTCCACGGCGCTCACGGCGGCCCCGGAGCCGCGTGCCACCGTGACGTCGGAATCCTCGCGAAGCAGTTGGGAGAAGGCCCGGGCGCCGCTCGGTTCGGGGTTGCCCGGCTCCAAATGACCGGAGGGGAACCGTTCGCTGCCCAGGGACAGCAGGGCCCCTACCAGGAACAAGGCGGTGAACAGGGCCAAGGGGACACGGATCCGGCGCCACAGGCGCAAGGCGTCGGAGCCATGCTCGACCGTGGACGCGGGGCTCGAAGGCCGGTCGGTGGCGGGTGGTGCGGTGGTCGTCATCGTCGCCCCTCTCGTGCCACCGGGTCCTCGGTGATCGTGGGGCGGGTGGAAGCGAGCCGCACGTCCAGTTCGCGTAGCGTACGTGCGGCCTCGGCGGTCGCGACCCGGTCCCCGTAGGCCACGTCGTTGAAGATACGGGCTCCCTCGAGCAGTCCTTCGGCCTCGCCGGGTAGCACGAGTGCGGCCTCGGTGGCGAGTTCGGTGGCGGTGCGTCCCGCCCGGGGGACGATGATCGTTCGTTCCTCCAGGTCCACGCTGATGGCGCGCAGGCGTTCGGCGATGGCCTCGGCGAACTCCCCAGCGGCCTCGTGGCGTTCGGCGGCGGCGCGATGGTCGGACGCCGACAGGGCCGTGCCCTCGTGCACCAAGGCGTCGGAGCGACGATTGCGCGATGGACGCAGGTACACGACCAGCACCACCACCGCGATCGCGATGAGCGACAGGAGCCCCGCCGCCCACACCCAACCGGGCACGACTCCGTCTCCGGCCGAGACCAGTCGTCCCAGCCATTCGTCCAACCAGGCGAAGAACCGATCGAGAAGCGAAGGCTCGTGCTCGCCGTACAGGGGGTCGGAGAGCTCCTCGATGGCGCGGCGGCGACCCTCGTCCCGGCTCACCTCCAAGGGCATGCTCATCGGCTTCACGCGCGCGGCTCCGGGAGGTAGATCTCCGGGCGGACCGACTCACCTCGCTGGGTGGCCTGGTGAAGCCTCAGGTCCAGACCCTCACGGCGCATTCGCAGGTCGATGTAGAGCAGGGTGTTCACTCCGGCCACGAACGGTTGGGTGACGGCGAAGAGCAGGACGGTGAGGACGTAGGTGAGGGCCCCGATCAGGATCGCGGTCCAGGCGGCGTCGGCCGCGGTGAAGCCGAGCACCATACCGAGCAGGCCCGCGGGCGCGCTCAGCACCATCTGGACCAGAGCCACGATGAGGGCGGCCAGGAGCCAGTAGCCCAGGGTGCGCCACCAGCTGCCCTTGGACAGGCGCCAGGAACGGGCCATGGCCCGGAAGGGGCCCATCCGTTCCAGCACGACGATGGGCATGGCGTAGTAGAGCCGGATCCAGATCCACATCGCCGGGGCGGCCACCACGAGCGCGGCCAGGAGAGCGAAGAGCAGGCCGAAGAGGCCGGCCGCGATGTCGCTTCCGGCGCCGACACCGATCATGACACCCACGAAGACACCGATGAGCACGGCCAAGAACGCGACGATGAGGACGACGACCAGGATGCCGAGCTTGGCCATGGCCAGACCGATGATGGCCCCGAAGCGGTCGCGGGCGGCGGCCCATGCCTGGCCCGGGGTGAGTTTGTGGCCGAGGACGGCCATGCCGACGACGGCGGCGAGCAGACCGAGCAGGACCGCGCCGCCCACGTAGACGATGAGCTCACCGAGGTACATGAGTGCCATGGTCAGCGGTGAGGACGGGAAGAGGGGGGCGTCGGGGTCGACCGCAGTGGGGTCGGCCATGATCTCGTCCATGAACGTGGTGTAGTCGTCCAGGAACAACGTCGAGGCGACGACGCTCAAGATGCTCGCGATGGCCATGACGACCATCGACAACCCCACCGTGGTCTTCGGGTTGTTGCGGACGTAGCTGAAGGCACCGTTGAAGACGTCGCCCAGGGACATGGGACGGAGCGCGACCACACCGGGCTTGGGGGCGTTGGGCCGGCCGTGACCATAGGGAGGGCGTTGCCCGTGGGCGCCGGACGAGGCGCCATGTCCCGGCGGGAGACCCGGGGGAGGGCCGTAACCGGGTGGAGGGCCTTGGGGAGGGCCACCGGGCACGCCGTACCGGTGAGGAACGCCGTATCCGGGTGGTGGCCCCTGGGACGGTCCGGACGGATAGGCGTATCCGGGCTGATCCGGCCCTTGCGGCCCGGAACCCGGAGCCGTGACGGGGGGTGCCGTATCCTGGCCGGGGACGGTCCAACCACCGCCCTTCGGAGCGGAGTCCCCAGACTCGGGCGACCGTTGCCCTTCGGCGCCTTCCGGGTGCTCCCCGAAGGTGTCCCGATGGTCGTCCCCCTGGCTCATCCGTCCCGCCCTCCATGAGGTTCGGTTACTCTGCGCGTACGTTCTCGCGCCGATTCTGACCTGTCGAAGACCAACCTACCGGGCGGTTCCACCGCTTATCAGCCCGGTTGGAGTGTGCTATAGGACAACCTACTCACTTCATTCCTTTTGTATGCTTTCTGTTACCGGCCGGCCGAGTCGCGAAGCCTTCCAGCTCTTTCTGGCCAGGAACGACGCCGCCGGTGGTCGAAAACCGTCCGAAAGGACCCGACACCGCTGACCGTTCTTCCCGCCGCGCCCACAGCCGGCAAGGTTGGAGAAGAAAACGCGGTTCCCCGGCTCCCCGGAGCGGGAGCCCCGGGCACCGAACCACTGACGCCGCTTGAGTGTTCCAGGAGAGAGGAGTAGGTGCCGGACCCCGCCGCCCACGAGGCGGTGGCGATCTCCGGTGCCGGACACACCGATGAAGGGACGTGTACTGGTTGTCGATGATGACCTCGCCCTCGCCGAGATGCTGGGCATCGTGTTGCGGGGTGAGGGGTTCGAGCCCTCGTTCGTCCATGATGGGGACAAGGCCCTGGAGGCCTTCCGCGAGACCAAGCCGGACCTGGTCCTCCTCGACCTGATGCTCCCCGGTGCCGACGGGATCGACGTGTGCCGTCAGATCCGCGCCGAGTCCGGGGTGCCCATCGTCATGCTCACGGCCAAGAGCGACACCGTCGACGTCGTTCTGGGCCTGGAGTCGGGGGCGGACGACTACATCGTCAAACCCTTCAAGCCCAAGGAGCTCGTGGCCCGTGTGCGGGTGCGACTGCGCCGTACCGAGGAGCCGGCTCCCGAGGTCCTCCAAATCGGAGACATCCACATCGACGTCGCCGGCCACGCCGTGCGGCGTGACGGCGAACAGATCAGCCTCACTCCGCTGGAGTTCGACCTCCTGGTCGCCTTGGCCCGCAAGCCGCGTCAGGTCTTCACCCGTGAGGTGCTCTTGGAGCAGGTCTGGGGCTACCGTCACGCCGCCGACACGCGCCTGGTCAACGTCCACGTGCAGCGACTACGCGCCAAGATCGAGAAGGACCCGGAGCACCCCGAGGTCGTCGTGACCGTTCGCGGTGTCGGCTACAAGGCCGGTACCGCCTGAGTCGTCCGGGGCCCACATGACCGTGTCCGAACCCGAGGAGGGGCGGGCGTCCGACCCCCACGGGGAACGGTCCGCCCCGGCCTCCGGGCTGCCCACCTCCAATGATGGCGGACAGCCCGATCACAGCACCGGCCTGACCCGTGCCTACCTCCTCGCCCAACGCGCCGCGCGCGCACTGGTGAGAGGGGTGCACACCAATTGGCGCCGTTCGCTCTACCTGCGGGTCATCAGCACGACCCTGGTCCTGTCCCTGCTCGTCATGGCGGGGCTGGGGCACGTGCTGATCTCCGAGGTGCGCGGAGGGCTGCTGGAGGCCAAGATCAACGCGGCGGTCAACGACCACCGCGCCGGGCTCAGTTACGCCCTGACCGAGTTGCGGGAGAACGAGGCCGGCGACCGAGACCGCTTGCTCAACAACATCGCACGGGAATTGACCGGTCGTAGTGGGGAGACCGGGCTGTACGGCGTGGTGGTCCTGCCTTCGGTGAGCGACGAGCGGGGCTGGGCGACCGTCGACGAGGAGACCGTCAACGAGAGCGTGCCGGAGCGATTGGTGGAGCAGGTCCGGCACTCCGAGCTGCCCGACCAGCAATACCACACCTACACACGCATCGAGACCGAGGGCGGCACGGTCGATCCCGCGCTGGTCGTGGGCGCGCAGCTCACCCACGCCTACGAGCTCTACTACGTCTTCCCGCTCCAGCACGAGCAGGAGATCCTGAACCTGGTCCAGAACACGGTCTCGCTCGTGGCCGTGCTGCTGGTGATCCTCCTCGGACTCATCGCGTTCATGATCACCCGTATGGTGGTCACCCCCATCCGCTCAGCGGCCCAATCCGCCGAACGTCTGGCCTCAGGAGACCTCGCCGAACGTATGACCGTACGGGGCGAGGACGACCTGGCCAGGCTCGCGGTCTCGTTCAACGACATGGCGGGCACCCTCCAGGAGAAGATCCAGGAACTGGAGGAGCTGTCCAAGCTACAGCGCCAGTTCGTCTCCGACGTCTCCCACGAACTGCGCACCCCGCTCACCACCATTCGTATGGCCGGTGACCTGCTCTTCGACGACCGTGAAGAGCTCGACGCCTCCCACCGACGTTCGGTGGAGTTGCTCCAGAGCCAGGTGGAACGCTTCGAGGAGTTGCTCTCCGACCTGTTGGAGATCAGCCGCCACGACGCGGGAGCCGCCACACTCGGATCCGAGTCCGCCGACATTCGGGACTCCGTGATGAAGGCGGTCGGTGACGCCGAGCAGATCGCCGAACGCCGTGGGATCAAGGTGATCCTGAGACTGCCCGCCGAACCCTGTGTGGCCGAGTTCGACACCCGCAGGATCAACCGCATCCTGCGCAACCTCGTGGTCAACGCCATCGAGCACAGTGAGGGGCGTGACGTCGTGGTCGCCGCGGCCGGGGACCGTGACGCCATCGCCGTGGCCGTGCGTGACTACGGGGTGGGGCTCAAGGAAGGGGAGGAGCACCTGTGCTTCGACCGTTTCTGGCGGGCCGACTACTCCCGAGTGCGTACCACCGGCGGTACCGGGCTCGGCCTGGCCATCGCCAAGGAGGACGCCGCACTGCACGGCGGTTGGCTCCAGGCGTGGGGTATGCCCGGTCAGGGCTCCCAGTTCCGGTTGTCCCTACCTCGGCGCTCCGGTGCCGAACTCCGTGGCTCTCCACTGCCCCTGGTCCCACCGGAGATCGCGCTGGGCCGCAACTTCACCTCCCTGGGAGAGCCCTCCGCCAAGGTGCACGGCGGTACCGATGACGAGGAGGTCCTGTGAGCCACAAGGTGGGCCCGGCGCCGCTGGGCCGAATCGTGAGGTCCATCGCCGCGTCCACACTCGCCTGTGTGTCCCTGGCGGCCTGCGCGACCATCCCCATGACCGGTCCCGTCGTCCCCGGCGAGGGTGGGTACGTCTCCGGTGACCCCTATGACGGGTACGTGCGTCTGTTGCCCGCCGGCCCCCAGCCCGGGGTGGCCCCCGAAGGGCTGGTCGACGGCTTCCTCAAGGACATGGGCAGTTTCGAGGAGGAACACAAGGCGGCCCGCAGCTACATGCTCGCCGAGACCGCCGAGGAATGGTCGCCCAACGGTGCCGTGAGCGTGCTCAACGACCTCGACGCCGCCGACTTCGACGCCGAGATCGGCGCCGACGGTCTCACCGCCACCGTCCTGGTACGCGGCAACCAGGTGGCCGACATCGACGAAAGCGGCAAGTACGTTCCCACCCAGGTCGGGGCCACCCTCCTAGAGGAGACCTTCACCTTGGCCCGGGAGAACGGCGACCCCGAGGGAGAGTGGCGGATCCGGGACCTACCGGACGAGTTGCTCCTGAGTGAACTCGACATCGAACGTACCCACCGACCGTTCAACCTCTACTACTTCAACCCCGAGGGAACGGCGTTGGTCCCTGACCCGGTCTACTTGCCGGTGAGCCCCGACCAACCCGCGGAACGGCTGCTCCGCAAGCTCATCGCCGGCCCCACCGACTGGCTCGCCCCCGCCGTCAGGTCCGCCTTCCCAAAGGACGCCTCCGTGTCCCTGGAGGTCGACTCCCAGCACGCCGTGATCAACGTCCACGGCGTCGGTGGCATCGACGAGTACGAGATGGGGGCCCAGGTCGCCTGGACACTGCGGCAGTTGCCGGAGGTCCAAGAGTTCACCCTCAAGATCAACGGTGAGGAGGTCGCCTTCCCCGACTCCGATGGGGAGAGCGCTGATCGACCGCGTCCGGGTAGCGATCTTTGGTCGCGGGTGAGCCCCGGAGCCACCTCGGATGACATCCGGGGTTATTACACGCAAGAGGGACAGTTGTGGTCCGCATCCGACTGGAGCCCCGAAGGTTCCAACGACGCGGAGCCCGTCCCGGGACCGCTCGGGCGGGGCGACGTCCAGCTGGACCGGTTCGCGGTCTCCCTCGACCAGAGCGTCATCGCGGGTATCACCCTGGGGGGCGGCGAGGTCGTCACCGGTTTCGCCAGTCCGGGCGCGCAGACCCGTGAGGTACTCGACGAAGGCGTGTTCACCGATCTGTCCTGGGACGTCAACGGTGATCTATGGGTGGTGGAGGAGACCAGGGAGGACGACGAAGAGGAGGAGGACACCGGCGACGGTGCCTCGGCGGCCGAGGGTGGCCCTGATCTGAGCGGTACCGGAACCGAGGAGCCCCCCGGCCCCGGTGACAGTGCTCTGTGGCTGCTTCGTGGCGGAGACGAGGTGGTCCGAGCCCAGGTCAACGGGTTGCGCGATCACTCCCTGGTGAGCTTTCGGATCTCCCGTGACGGAACCCGTGCCGTGGTCATCACCGAACAGGATGGGCAGCGTGCCCTCAAGGTGGGCCGGGTGGTCGAGGACGAGGATGGCCAGGTCACGGTGGGTTCCTTCATCGCCTTGGGGCAGGAGGTGCAGGAGATCACCGCCGTCGCATGGCGTTCGAGCGACCAACTGGTCGTGCTGGGCAGTCGCGAGGGCGGCACGCATCAAGCTCTCTTGGTCGCCTTGGACGGTGGTACCCCGGCGGCCAGTGCCGGCACCCCAGGGGCAGGAATGGTCACCATCTCCGGAGCCCCCGGCCAGCCCTTGCTCGCCGGGTCCGATGATGGCAACATCTGGGCCTCCAACGATCCTTTGAACTGGCAGAACATCGTCGAAGGCGGGGCCCCCACCTTTCCGGGATGACCGGGTTTCCGATTGTCCACAGGGCGTGGAGCGCCCCTGGCGGGGGCGGTGTCGGAGGGGGATCCTGGAGGCATGGATCAGCCTTCCACGGCCTCACGGTGGGGGCTCCGGGGCCCACTGGCCGGGCTCGGACGCTTCCCGTCCGCCTTCCTCACCGCCCTCCTCGACCTGTTACTGCCACGAATCTGCGCGGGCTGCGCCGGCCCGTACGGTCCACTCTGTACCGACTGTCGAACATTGATGCTGCGTGCGCCGCACCCCTGTGCTCCTCGAAGGGGCTGTCCATCGGTCTGGGCGGCAGGAGGTTACGCCGGCCGGGAGCGCCGGGTTCTGCTGGCCTACAAGGAACACGGTGATCCCCGGTTGGCCGAGGTCCTGGGGGAGCGGTTGGCCACCGCCCTTCGGTCCTCGGGTCGGGTGGGGCCGGACGTCCTGTTGGTGCCGGTCCCCGGCCGTCGAGGTGGCGACCCCCGAGATGGTCCGGTCGATCGGCTGGCCCGGGAGTGTGCCCGATCCGCGGGGGCGGGCCGCGTGCGGGGAACGGCCCACGTCCTGAGATACCGGTACGCGGTGCGACGACAGGTGGGCCTGGGACGGGCGGACCGCCTGACCAACCGGGCCGGGGTCTTCGTCGCGAGCCCGTTGCCCTTGGAGTTCCAGGGGAGCGCCGTGGTCGTGGTGGACGACGTTCTCACCACCGGGGCCACGATCGCCGAAGCGGCTCGGGCCCTTCGTGCCGGAGGTTTCCGGGTGTTGGGCGCAGTGGTGGTGGCGGAGCGGACACGGCCGCCTCCGGCTGGTGGCGCCCCAAGGGCCGAATGTTTTACAAACCCCGCTGAACAAGCGAGAAGCGCCGTTCTGTAAGGGTTTGCGGCAATTAATCGGAAACCGAGACCCCCTCCACTACCTGACATACGGGCCGGGACAGGTTACGGTCCAGGTATGGCACCCGTCCGGGTCCGTGGTTGCGCCGGAACACCGACTCCTCTGGGAACACCGGAGGGCTCCTCCGGCAAGCCGATGCCAGGCGCAGGCGAAACGGCCCACGTAAGGCGACTTTTCGTCGACCGATCACGGTGCGCCTTAGAGGTAAGTCCTGCCCCGCGGAGGGTCCCGATGTCCCTCATGACAGGGAGAAGAGCAGTAGTCGCGTTCAAGAGCGGCGACACTCTCAGCAGGCGGATGTGGGGACGAAGACCAGGTCGGCCGGGCGGGTGGCATGCCGACGCAGAGGGGTTCGTCGTTTCCGGAGCGGATGCTCCGGGGGTGCGGGCCCCGGCTCGGTCTCCTCGGACCAGTGAAACCCGTCATGGCCGTTTCGATGTGCCTTTGAACTCCGGTCTCACCGGTCGCCGTGGCGTTTGCCTTCGTGGGCCTTCACGGGTTCTTCGAGGCTCTTCCCCCTGGGTTCGCGGTCTCCAACCCCGATCGGATCCGCTCCGAACACGGCCGTGGCCCCCATGCCCGGTTCAATGGTCCCCGCCAATCAGGTACCCAGGTCGGGTGATGACCCTGTTCCCGGTGGGTATACGCACTTTCAAACGGGCCGAGTCCCGGCTCGAATCGACTGGGGGAAGGGGGACAGCGCGTCACACCTCTCCTCGGTAGGGGGGAGGAGCAGAGCCAGCCTGGCCGTCGTCTTCAGGACGGCCACGCGATGAAGGGGGTCCTATGGACATCATCGTCAAGGGTCGACGCACCGGTGTGAGTGAGAAGTTCCGACAGCACGTCGAGAACAAGCTCGACAGGCTCTCCAAGTGGGAGCGAAAGGGCATGAGCGTCGATGTGGAGGTGTCCCAGGAGCGCAACCCCAAGCTCGCCGACGTTCGCGAGCGGGTTGAACTGACCATCCACTCCGATGGCCCGGTCATCAGGAGCGAGGCCGCGTCCGTGGACCGCCACGGCGCCTTGGACCTCGCCCTCGACAAGATCGAAGCCCGTCTTCGTAAGGCCGCGGACCGTCGCAAGGTCCACCGCGGCAACCGTACTCCCGTCTCCGTGGCGGCCGCCCCCGCC
>NZ_ANBD01000075.1 GCF_000341005.1 Nocardiopsis alkaliphila YIM 80379
CGGGGAGGAGGAGCCCGCCGCCGCGGCCGACGGTGGTTTCTCCGGCGAGTTCGTCGAACTCGATACCCAGGGAAAGGCTCCCCTGATCGTGCGGGAGAAGTTCCACCGGGCCAAGCCGATGAGCATCGACCAGGCGTTGATGGAGATGGAACTCGTCGGTCACGACTTCTACCTCTTCCATGACGAGGTCAAGGACACCCCGAGCGTCGTCTACCGCCGGAAGGGCTTCAACTACGGCGTCCTGAGGCTGGTCGACTGACAGAATCCACCTCGTCCCTCCCGAACCCGGGTGAAGGCGGGTGGGCCAAGACGATCGCGGCGGGCCCGAGTGGCCCGCCGCGATGTCGTTCCTCGTGGCTCCGCGATAGCACCGTCTTCGGAGAGTTCGGGGAGCGTGGATCGGTTCTGTGCGTCACTCCTCGCGCTCGGCCTTGTTCGGCGCCCTCTTGACGCGATGCAAGGGCGTCTCGTGCGGTTCCTCGGCCTCGGTCCTGGGCGGGTCGAGGACGACGTCGCTGAGGATGTCATAGGAGATCGCGACCACGAGCGCCGCCACCAGCAGGACACCGGCGATGATCAGCAGCACCAGGGAACCGCCCATCGCGATGCCCACGCCTCCGATGATGAACCCCACGGTGGCCAGGCCCACGCTGATCCACGAGGGGGTCCTACCCCGGTGACCGTTGCTGGGGGCCAAGGAACCGCCCTGCCGTTGGAAACCCTGGATCTGCCCCCGTTCGGCCTTCTCCTGGCTCGTCAGGCGATGTCGCTCCCAGGCCAGCCCCGGGTCGTCGTCCTCGGAACGCCTGGGTGAGGCCTTGGCCCCTTCGACGGCGGTGTCGACCGCGTCGGCCGGGGTATGCGGGGAGATCGGACCCTTCCGCGGGTTCTCCTCTGTTCGTGCACTCCTTCGGTCGCCTCGCATGGTGATCCCTCCAGGGAACACGGTCGGAAGTTCCTTGCTCGGGACGTCTCGTTGTGAACGAGTCGCCCTTCCACCCATTGCCTTACCCAGGAAAATGCGCGATTCTGCACGAACATTACAAAAAGGCCGGGAACATCCACCCCCACTCCACTCGTTCGTCCAAAGGACGGGAAGTGGGCCGGGGTCCTCTAGGATGTAGGCCCGAGGACCCAGGATTCTCCCCTGACCTCCCACATGACAAGTGCGGTCAGCGGGTCTAGTTCTGACTCTCCACCCGGGGTGGAGCCGACCGCGATCTGCGAGGAGCGCATAGGAAGTGCCAGGCATACTCGACAAGCTCCTGCGCGCGGGTGAAGGAAAGATCCTGCGCCGGCTCAAGAAGTACAAGGACCAGGTCAACCTCCTCGAGGATGACTTCGTGGACCTCGGCGACGATGAGTTGCGCGCCCTGACCCAGGAGTACAAGGAACGTTACGAGGAGGGGGAGTCCCTGGACGACCTCCTCCCGGAGGCCTTCGCCACCGTTCGTGAGGCGGCCAAGCGCACCTTGGGTCAGCGTCACTTCGACGTGCAGATCATGGGCGGCGCCGCCCTGCACCTGGGCAACATCGCCGAGATGAAGACCGGTGAGGGCAAGACCCTGACCGGAACCCTCGCGGTGTACCTCAACGCCTTGGCCGGCAAGGGCGTGCACGTCATCACCACCAACGACTACCTGGCCCGACGTGACGCCCAGAACATGGGTCGCGTCTACCAGTTCCTCGGTCTCGAGGTCGACGTGGTGGGCCCCCAGATGAGCGCCGACGCTCGCCGCAAGGCCTACCAGGCCGACATCACCTACGGAACCAACAACGAGTTCGGTTTCGATTACCTGCGCGACAACATGGCGCTGTCCCTCAAGGACACCGTCCAGCGCGGACACTACTTCGCCCTGGTCGACGAGGTCGACTCCATCCTCATCGACGAGGCGCGTACCCCGCTCATCATCAGCGGCCCCTCCGAGCAGAACTCGCGTTGGTATTCCGAGTTCGCCAAGATCGCCCCTCGTTTGAAGAAGGACGAGGACTACGAGGTCGACGAGAAGAAGCGCACCGTCGGCATCACCGAATCCGGTGTGGCCAAGGTGGAGGATTGGCTGGGCATCGACAACCTCTACGAGGCCGTCAACACCCCGTTGATCAGCTTCCTCAACAACTCCCTCAAGGCCAAGGAGTTGTACCGCAAGGACAAGGAGTACATCGTCAAGGACGGTGAGGTCCTCATCGTCGACGAGTTCACCGGACGTGTCCTGGCCGGCCGCCGCTACAACGAGGGTATGCACCAGGCCATCGAGGCCAAGGAACGCGTCAAGATCAAGGACGAGAACCAAACCCTGGCCAAGGTCACGCTCCAGAACTACTTCCGTCTCTACGACAAACTCGCCGGCATGACCGGTACCGCCCAGACCGAGGCGGCGGAGTTCACCCAGACCTACGGCGTCGGCGTGGTGCCCATCCCCACCAACAAGCCGATGATCCGTGAGGACGTCAAGGACGTCGTCTACAAGCACGAAGACGCCAAGTTCCAGGCCTTGGCCGAGGACATCGCCGAACGGCACGAGGCCGGTCAGCCCGTCCTGGTCGGTACCACCAGCGTCGAGAAGTCCGAACTGCTGTCTCGGATGCTCAAGCGCGAAGGCGTTCCGCACGAGGTCCTCAACGCCAAGAACCACGCCCGTGAGGCCTCGATCATCGCCCGGGCCGGGAAACTCGGCGCCGTCACCGTCGCCACCAACATGGCCGGTCGAGGCACCGACATCATGCTCGGCGGCAACCCCGACTTCCTCGCCGACGAGGAACTCCAAAAGCGTGGCCTGAGCCCCCTGGAGACCCCCGAGGAGTACGAGGCCGCCTGGCCGGAGGCCTTGGCGAAGGCCACCGCCGAATTCGAGGACGAGCACGAGAAGGTCGTCGAAGCGGGCGGCCTGTACGTTCTCGGTACCGAGCGCCACGAGTCGCGCCGGATCGACAACCAGCTTCGTGGTCGTTCCGGCCGTCAGGGCGACCCGGGTATGTCCCGCTTCTACCTGTCACTCCAGGACGATCTGCTGCGTTTGTTCAACTCCAGTCGCCTGGAGGTGTTCATGAACCAGCTGAACATCCCGGACGACCAGCCGATCGAGTCGGGCATGGTGAGCAAGGCGATCGCCTCCGCCCAGGGCCAGGTCGAGACGCAGAACTTCGAGATCCGTAAGAACGTCCTCAAGTACGACGAGGTCCTCAACCGGCAGCGCAAGGTCATCTACGCCGAGCGCCGCAAGGTGCTGGAGGGCCAAGACCTGCGCGACCAGGTCGTCGACATGCTGGAGGAGGTGCTCCGCGGTTACGTCGTCGAGGAGACCGCTCGTGGTGACGCCGACGAGTGGGACCTCGACAAGCTCTGGCGGGCGTTCAAACAGGTCTACCCGATCAGCTTCACCGTCGACGAGTTCGTGGAGGAGAACGGTGACGTCCACACGCTGACCCCCGAGCTCATCGCGGACAGCGTGGTGGAGGACGCCAAGGCCGCCTACGAGGCTCGCGAGTCGGAGCTGGGTGAGGAGGCCATGCGCGAGGTCGAGCGCCGTGTCATCCTCCAGGTGATGGACCGCAAGTGGCGTGAGCACCTCTACGAGATGGACTACCTCCAAGAGGGCATCGGCCTGCGCGCGATGGCTCAGCGTAACCCGTTGATCGAGTTCCAGCGCGAGGGTTTCGACATGTTCCAGCAGATGCTGGAGGCCATCAAGGAGGAGTCGGTCGGTTTCCTCTTCAACGTCGAGGTCCAGGTCCACAAGAAGCAGGAGCCGACCCTGACCGCCGCTGCCGCCGCGCAGACCGCCGCCACCGTCGGCGGCGCCACCGGTGGGACGGNGTCGCCACCGCGGTGGAGGAGGACGAGGAGGCGGCCGAGGCCGCGGCCCCCGACATCGAGGCCGAGCCGGCCGAAGACGTCGTGGTCCCGGGCTTCGGCGAGGGACGACCGAGCCGGCTGCAGTACTCGGCGCCCGGCGAGGACGGGACGGTCGAGCGGCACAGCCAGACCAACGACGAGTTCACGGGTACCGCGCGCAACGCGCCCTGCCCTTGTGGTTCGGGCAAGAAGTACAAGAAGTGTCACGGAGACCCGGCGGCCAAGTAACCGTCGTTTCCGACCGACACCAAGACGTGTGGGCGCGACCCCTCGGGGCCGCGCCCACACGGGCGTTCGAACCGGATGGCGCCTCTGGCGCCCGGGAAGCGCTACGTGGTCTGGGTGACCTTGTTGAGGCCTCGGGGGACGTCGGGGTCGTGCCCCAAGCGCCGAGCCAGGCGCTCGGTGAGCAGTTGGGCGGGGACGATGAGGTTCATCGGACAGATCCACTCGGGCACGTCCGGAACCGGGACCGAGAGGTCGCTGGCCGAGGCCAGCGCCGCACCACCACCGAACCCGAACACCGGGGAGCCGGCGGAACGGGCCTGTTCGGCGAGCGAAACGGCACCTCGCAGGGTGGGTCCGGTGGGGGAGGCCATCAGCAGAGTGGGCGTACGCGAGTCCAGTACGGCGATGGGGCCGTGCAACAGGTCGGCGTAGGACATCCCCATGGCGTGCAGGTAGCAGGCCTCCTTGAGCTTGAGGGCGGCTTCCAACGCCGTGGAGGTGGCCAGGCCGCGCCCAGAGACCACCGTTCCCCGCACCGAGGCCATCCGCTCGGCGATCTCTTCCAGAACGTCGGCCGGCGCTGCGAGGGTCTCCTCGATGCCCTGCGGCGCCAACTCCAGCTCGCCGGCGTCCAGGTCGGCGCCCAAACCCAAGGCCAAGACCGCCAGGGCGGCCAGCTGGGTGTTGTAGGTCTTCGTGGCGGGGACGGCCAGCTCGTTGCCGGCCTGAGTCACCAGGGCCACGTCCGCCTCAGTGGCGAGGGGGGAGTCGGCCCCGTTGGTGATGGCCACGGTCCGCGCGCCACAGCCGGCGGCCCAGCGCATCGTCTCGACGATCTCCTCGGTCTTGCCGGACTGGGAGATGGCCACGGCGAGCACGTCCGACAGGTCGGTCTTGGCGCCGTAGACGGTCGCGACGGAGGGGGACCCCAGGGTGGCCATGCGGCCGGCGTGCACCTGGAGCAGGTAGCCACCGTAGACAGCGGCGTTGTCGGAGGAACCACGGGCGATGAACAGGACCTGACGGGTTCGGCGCCCCAGGTCCTCGATTTCGCGCCGCAAGGGAAGGAGCTCGGCGAAGGTGCGACGCAGTGCCTCGGGCTGCTCGGCGATCTCCGCGCGCATCATGCTCGTCGTGGTGGTCATGGGGAACCTTCCAGGGTGGTACTGGCGGCCCTGGAGGGGGTCTGGGCCGCGCTGGACGTCGATGGGTCACCAGGACCACGTGTTCCGGACCGCCATGATCTCTCCTCGATCCCGGTGCCCTCGAGTGGATTGACACTGGTCCGAAGCTATGGTCTAGTCCGGACTATACCAGTTGAACGTCAAAATGGTGGCGGATGTCGGATATCCGCGCGTGCCACGCGCTAAGGTGCTGACCCGCCCCATCCCGATCGCCGACCAGAAGGCCGCCCATGTCGATCGATCCCGGCAACCCGTTGCCCAAGTACGTCCAGCTCCGTGACCTGATCCTGGACCGCATCACCGCGACCGGGCTGGGCGTGGACGACATGGTCCCTTCCGAACGCGAGCTCAGCGCCACCTACGGTCTGTCCCGGATGACGGTGCGCCAGACCATCGACCTGTTGGTCGCCGAGGGCAAGCTCTATCGGGTTCCGGGCAAGGGAACCTTCGTCGCCCGCCCCAAGATCGAGATGTCCTTGGTCCTGGCCTCCTACAGCGAGGACATGCGCGCTCGTGGTTTCGAGCCGGGCGCCCGTGAGCTCATCCGCCAGGTGATTCCGGCCAGCGGCCACACGGCGCGCATGCTGGACATCGCCCCCGGCACCCTGGTCCACCACATCGAACGCATGCGCACCGCCGACGACGAACCCATGGCGGTCGAGCGCTCCAACATCCCCGCGGAGATGGTCCCGGGGTTGGAGGGGTTCGATCTCGCCGAGAGATCTCTCTATGAGGTCCTGGAAAACGAATACGACATCCTGTTGGATTCCGGGGAGCAGACCATCGAGGCCGGGATCTGTGACTCGGCCGACTCCCGTCTCCTCGGTCTGCCCGCAGGAAACCCGGTGCTGATCATGCAGCGCCGTAGCTTCGCCAAGGGGCAGTGCGTGGAACTGGCGCTGTCCACCTACCGTGCCGACCGGTATCAGCTGCACTCACGGTTGGATCCGAGGCGGCACGGCGACTGACGTCCCGCGCCCCAGGGCGCGCGTCCGAAAGGGAGACCCCCACCATGTCGGACCCCAAAGCCGCCGATACCCCATCCAAACCCTCCCGAGCCGGCAAGGGAGGGAACCGCCGTGGCTCCTCGG